>DASSDQ010000060.1:0-18801 GCA_035697025.1 Erysipelotrichaceae bacterium
AGGTTTAGGATATGACCGAAAGATTGTTGGTGCTTAAGAACAGTAATATGATTTTCTTTCGCAACTTTAAGTGCTTCTTCTAGCGTTGTGATCTTAAAGAAATCAACGCCACATGTTTCTTTAACCGCATCAACCATATGAACTCTACGGTACGGACCTTTAAGTTCAATTGTTTTATCTGCCCAAGGAACTTCAGTTTTACCCAATGTTTCTAATGCGACAGATTCGATACAATTTTCAATGACTTCCATCATACCTGGCATATCGGAATACGCTAAGTAAGCTTCTACGGTTGTGAATTCAGGATTATGTTTAGGACTCATGCCTTCATTACGGAATAAACGACCGATTTCATACACACCTTCAAGACCACCGACGATTAATCGCTTTAGAGGTAGCTCAGTAGCGATTCTAAGGTAGAAGTCCATGTCTAAGGTATTGTGATGAGTCGTGAAAGGACGCGCCGCAGCACCCCCTAAAATAGGTTGTAGTACAGGTGTTTCAACTTCAATCATGCCTAAGCCATCAAAATAGTGTTGAAGTGCACGTATAATTCTTGGACGCAACATCGCAACACGACGTGCATTCTCATTAACGATTAAATCAACATAACGACGACGATAACGTTCTTCCACATCCGCTAATCCATGATATTTATCAGGAAGTGGACGAAGTGCCTTCGTCAAATGCGTTAATTTCTCTGCTTTAATGGATAATTCTCCATGGTTTGTTCTAAAAACATGACCTTCAATCCCAACGATATCTCCAAGATCCGCTTCCGTAAAGACTTCAAACTCTAACTCTGAGATAGAATCTTTGCGTACATAGACTTGTATTTGACCATCACGGTCTAATAGGTTCATAAAACCAGCTTTACCCATTTCACGTTTTGTCATAATACGTCCTGCAATAATGACATGTTCATTGATTTCAGCTAATTCTTCTTTTGTGTTATGTTCAAACTTATTAAGAATCTCTAAACTATGGTGCGTACGTTTAAAAGCTGCCCCAAATGGTTCAATTCCTTTATCCTTTAACGCCTTCATTTTCTCGCGTCTTATAAGCTCATATTCATTTAATGTTAAATCTTCCATTTTTACCTCGTCGACTCAGAAACAATTGAGTCGTAATAATCCTTTAATATTCTATCAAATTCATGAAAACTTTTCATCTGTGTAATTAAGTCTTTTACTTTATGACTATTTGGAAGACCTTTAAGATACCAACTTAAGTGACTTCGCATCTCTTTTAAGGCAATATCTTCACCTTTTAAGTCAATTAGCTTTAACGCATGCTTACGTGCACAATCAAATCGATCAATCAAAGATAATCCTTCTGTATTATTTCCTTTTAATCCTTCAATTAATTCATGGACTAACCAAGGTTGACCTAAGATACCACGACCGATCATAACCGCATCACATTTAGTATACTCTAATACCCATTTAGCTTTATCAACACTTGTTATATCGCCATTCGCGATGATTGGTATATGCGCATTTTCTTTGACTTGTTTGATTAATTCAAAACTTGCGTCGCCACTATACATTTGAGCGCGCGTTCGTCCATGAATCGCAATTGCGCTAGCACCTGCTAATTCAAGACCTTTAGCCATTTCGAGTACGTTTTTAGTTTTATCATCCCAACCTAAACGTATTTTAACTGTAACAGGTTTCTTAACATTACGTACAACTTCTTCTACGATTTTAAAGGCTAATTCAGGCGATTTCATAAGTGAAGCCCCGCCTGACCCCTTCACAATCTTTGGGACAGGACATCCCATATTGATATCGATGATATCACAGTTTGTCTCAGTGTCTAAATAGATTGCGGCTTTTACCATCGAATCCACATCTTCCCCAAAGAGTTGAAGCGCAATGGGATGTTCATCTTCAAATACTTGTGTCATTTCGATTGTCTTAATATTTTTATAAACAATTGCCTTATCCGATATCATCTCACTGTAAATAAGTGCTGGTTTATATTGAGCCACAATCGAACGAAAAGCTGGATTACTAACTCCAGCCATTGGCGCAATTACGATTTGATTGTCAAATTCGATATCTTTAATTTTCCACATTAACTCTTATTTAGAATTGAATTCAATTCATCCTCACTAAAATGATAGGTCGAATTACAGAAGTGACAAGTAATCTCTGTTCCATGATCTTCATGAATCATTGATTTAATCTCATCTTTTGCGACAGTTGATAAAGCTTCAAACATACGATCACGACTGCAACTACATTTAAACTGTACTGTACTCATACCCAATACTTCGACATCTTGGAATAAGCTTTCGATTAAACTGGTTGGAGTAAATCCTTCATGGATTAATTGTGAGATTGGTTTAAGATGTTTAACGACATCTTCCGCAATTAAGATATCTGTTTCTGTCGCATTAGGCATAAGTTGGATTAATATCCCGCCTGCCGCTACAACCTCACTGTTTTCATTAACTAATACACCAAGTGATACTGCAGAAGGTGTCTGTTCACTTAAGGTGAAATAATATGCGAAATCTTCCGCAATTTCACCTGATTGTAGTTGAACAGTACCTGTAAAATCATCTTTTAAACTCAAGTCTTTTATGACGCGTAATGTGCCATCACGACCTACCGCAGCACCAACATCTAATTTTTTCGTTTGTTCATTCATAATATACACTTCTGGATTTGCGACAAACCCTCTTACTTCACAATTACTATTCGCATCAACAAGTATGGTCCCTAATGGTCCACCTCCATTAATTTGAATCATAACTTTTTCTTTATCCGACTTTAACATTGAACCTAATATTGCGCCCATCGTTAGCGTCCGTCCTAAAGCCGCAGAAGCAGTTGGATAGGTATGATGACGCTCACACGCTTCTTTTACAGTTTGCGTTGAATCTACTACAATTATTCTAATCGCACCTTCATGTGCTAATCCTTTTATTAATGTATCCATAGTTCTCTTTTCACAAAAAACCCCTGATTTCAGGGGTTAAGCTCCAACAACAGGAGCTGAATCATTGTATGCACGTCCCTCAACAATATTCTGAATATTTTCAGATGTTAAGGTTTCGAATTCTAATAATGCGTCCACAAGGCGATCCATCAATTCACGATTTTCCTGAATTAAACGTTTAGCATGATCATACGCCTCATCGATAATTCTACGAACTTCTTTATCAATTTCAAACGCAATTTGTCCAGAGTAATTACTTGAATTACTATAATCTCTACCTAAGAATACGTTTCCACCGCTATGTTCATATTGGATAGGACCTAAATCACTCATACCATATGACATAACCATTTCACGCGCAATCTTCGTCGCACGTTCAATATCTGAAGATGCACCTGTTGATATTTCATTAAACACGATTGCCTCCGCAACACGACCACCTAATAAACCAGTAATCTTCGCAGATAAATCAGTCTTCGTTAACATAAATTTCTCTTCACGAGGTGTCATCAAGTTATAACCACCTGCTTGTCCACGCGGAATAATCGTAACCTTTTGAACCATATCAGATGATTCAAGTTTTAAGCCTACGATTGTATGACCAACTTCATGATACGCAACTAAGCGTTTTTCACGATCACTATAGATCTTAGATTTCTTCGCAGGTCCACCCATAACACGGTCGATTGCTTCATCTAAATGAGCCATTGTAATAACTTCAGCACTTTCACGAACCGCTAAGATAGCCGCTTCATTCAATACGTTTTCTAAATCAGCTCCACTAAAACCAGGTGTACGTTTAGCTAATGCGTTTAGATCAACACTCGTATCCAATTTCTTATTACGTGCATGAACTTTTAGGATAGCTTCACGACCTCTACGGTCAGGTAAACTTACAGTAATTTGACGATCGAAACGACCAGGTCTTAATAATGCTGGATCAAGTACATCTGGACGGTTTGTCGCAGCGACAATCACAACACCAGAGTTATCTTGAATACCATCCATCTCAACTAGTAATTGGTTAAGTGTTTGTTCACGTTCATCATGTCCACCACCTAAACCAGTTCCTCTTTGACGACCAACCGCATCAATTTCATCGATAAATATAATACAAGGTGCAGTTGCTTGAGCACGTTTAAACATATCACGTACACGACTTGCCCCAACCCCTACAAACATTTCTACGAAATCAGAACCAGAAATTGAATAGAATGGCACTTCTGCTTCACCCGCTACAGCTTTCGCTAATAAGGTTTTACCAGTACCAGGGGCCCCTACCATAAGTACACCCTTCGGTATACGCGCACCCATCTTCGCAAATTTCTTTGGATTCTTTAGGTACTCGATAAGTTCTTGCATCTCTTCTTTTTCTTCATCACAACCAGCCACATCTTCAAAACGGACTTTTATTGCGCCTTCAAGTTTAGCTTTAGATTTACCAAATTCAAACGCTTTATTGTTATTTCCACCATTCATACGGGATAACATAAAGAATGCGAATCCACCGAAAATTAATAATGGTCCTACACTACCAACAAAATCCCAGAAAGGGTTTGTTTCATAGGCATCGATTATGGTAACTTCACCACTCTTCGCATTGATTAATTCGACAATCGTATTATTTTGAAATTCTGTATTAGGTACAGTTAAAGTATACGGTGTTTCTGTACCCTTTGAATCTTCATAAATACCTTCAATGGATAATACAACTTCACTCACTGTTACACTACTACTTACGACTTGTTCTTTGTTTAATAGATCAACATATTCTTGATAGGTAATATCCGTATCAACATTGCCGATATTCATAAACATTAAACTCATTACCGCTACCATCACAAAGATATATGGGATTAGTGCGGCTAATTGTTTATTGTTTTTCATGAAAACTTACACTCCTTTTATAAATAACATTCGTCTTTTAATACACCTACATAAGGCAGGTTACGATATTTTTCATTAAAATCTAAACCAAAACCAATAACGAACTCATTTGGAATCGTAAATCCAACATAATCCGCATCAATTTGTACAACACGACGAGTTGGTTTATCTAAAAGACTTACAATACGTAATCTTTCACAACCCTTGTTTTCTAATAATTCTTTTACTGAATTTAGTGTTCTTCCTGTATCGACGATATCTTCCACAAGTAGAATTGATTCACCTTTAATGGAACGATCTAAGTCCTTGATGATACGAACATCCCCAATGGACTCAGTACCTTCATAACTAGACACATCCATAAAGTCGATTTCTACATCTAAATCAATATAAGGCATTAACTTCGCTAAGAAAGGAACGGATCCCTTTAAAAGAGAAACTAAAATAGGAACTTCACCAAGTTCTAAATACTCTTTTGTGATTTGTGCTCCAAGTTCTTTACAACGTTGATCGATTTCTTCACTTGATACTAATACTTTTTTTACATCTTTATGCATAAAAGCCTCCATAATACGCTTATTTTAACATATAACAATCAATTGTGTCAGTCGAAACACCATGTTCGTATCCAACATCCAAAATGTATATTAACTCATTTTGACAATTAAATACAAGAGGCCACATTTCTCTTTCTTGAACAGGTATTTTATTCTTTATAAACCACCTTGATAGTTTTGTATAGGTATATGCCTGTAATTGGTTTTTACAGGATCTTAAATTCTTGATTGTAATTGGAAAACTATCCTTTTTAATCAATATTTTCGTATATGCATCTTTAGCTTCATAACAAAACTTTATTTGTTCATCTAATGATTCATTTAGCTTTAACACATACATATAATCAGGTATTTCTTTTAGGATTGTAATCACACCATATTGTTTAAATAATCTATACTCTTTATTTAAACGCATCTTTACCGAATCTGATTCAGATAACTGTCGATTCAATTCTTCTATAAACTTATTTGAAATCGGATAAAGATTGGTATGTAGCCTTAACCATTCTAATAAGAAACTATGTTTATTATGTGACAAACTTATGTAATCATTATGTGATATTGATGTTTGATTAAGGGTTAATTGATACAGATTCAAAAACTCACTTCGAGTTTGATTGTATTCATCTTTAATCTTGAATAGTTCTTCTTTCTCGTTATCAGTTAGTTCTGATAATACTTTGCGAATTTTATTACGTGTATACACTAAGCTCATGTTTGATTCATCGATTCCATAATCAATCTGATGATTATGACAATAGCTTAATAACTCATCTTTTGTATACTCTAACAAAGGTCGATCAACTCTTATCCCAAATAATTTCGTGGATTGTGATAATCCATAATAGTTAACATTTGATTTGCGAGTAATTTGAAATATAAGTGTTTCTAAATCATCATCTTTATGATGCGCAACTAAAACACCTAATGCGTTTTCTTTACTAATAACTTCTTTAATCATTAGATATCTAAACCGTCTTGCCTCATCTTGAAAGTTACCTGTAAAATTTCCAGCATGATATACATAACATTCAATTTTATGTTTATCACAATATTCTTGAACGATCTTCTCATCTCTAATTGCACTTTCACGTTTATGATAATTAACATGTAAAACCACAACTTTTACTCCACTTTTATTTGCCATATCTAAAAGCGCCATTGAATCTGGTCCACCTGATACGGATACAATCCATTTTTGGTTTTGATAAGAAGATAAACTGTTTTTCATCTCTTAAAGTATACCTTAGCGAACTCCTTCTTTAAATAGACAATAACCAACACGTTTTTGGATTCGCGCAAACAATTCATCGGTACAATCTAAATGACCGACTATTTCTATAATTCGTGTTGGATTGATAAACTTACAATCATTGATAAATAGAACGGATTCGCGATTTAATCCATTCCTCTGACCAAAACGCATTAAGTGTTTTCGGCCTTTTGGATTTTGAATGCGATCATATGCTTGTGCATATGTTATTGGATTAGATGTCATAGGTATAACGAATACTTTACCGTTAATCTTAGATATAACCAATCCAAAATGTTGAAAACCGGATTCATTTAGATAAGCTTGCCCAAAATCGATGTAACAAACATCACCACAATTTACTTCAAATGTTTCATGTATCTTAAGTGATGATCGCTGTATATAATTCTGAGTACTTAATAATACTTTTGTGGCATCTTTAACACTTAATTTAGATATATGATTCTGAAATTCTTGCATCGTCTCTTCTATAATAGTTTCATCAAAATACTGATTATTATTTTCTTGTGCTTCGATTAAATTAGTTAATAAGTATGAACGCATAATTCCTCCTATTCATACTTATGCACTATAATGATATTCTCCTAAAAAAAGATCATCTTTCGATGATCTTAGCCTACAATGTGTAAGTTTTCTAACATAATTCCTGTACCTTCGGCAACACATCTTAATGCGTTTTCCGCTACATATACTGGAATATTTAGTTCATTCATTAATAATTGGTCAATACCGTGAAGTAAAGCTCCACCACCCGTTAGTACAACACCACGTGTCACAATATCCGCTGATAATTCAGGAGGAGTTTGTTCAAGTACTGTGCGACATGCACGTACAATATCTTGAAGACTTTCATGAATTGCGATTTCTGTTTCATCAGATGTCATCGTAATCGTATGTGGAAGACCTGTGACTAAGTCACGTCCACTTACTTCGAGTGAATCCTTGCGTGATCCTCTCCAAGCAGTCCCAATCTTTTTCTTCAATTCTTCTGCAGTACGATCACCAATTAAAAGTTTGTATGTTTCTTTGACATATTTGATAATGTCTTTATCCATACGGTCACCCGCGATTTTTAGGGATGAAGATGTAACGATTTCACCAAGTGAAAGAATCGCAACGTCCGTTGTACCACCACCTATATCCAATACCATATTACCATTTGGCTTCGAAATATCTAAACCAGCACCGATTGCGGCAACTTTTGGCTCTTCTTCAATGTAGACGCGTTTAGCCCCTGCACGGTATGCCGCATCACGAATCGCATTACGTTCAACAGAAGTAATGTTTGATGGACAACAGATTAATATAGTAGGACGTGAGAACATTCCTTTTAATTTTAATTTCTTAATGAAGTATTGAAGCATCATTTCTGTAACTTCGAAATCCGCAATAACACCATCTTTTAATGGACGAATCGCAAGGATTCTTCCTGGTGTACGACCTAACATGTCTTTAGCATCTGAACCAACTGCTAAACACTTTTTAGTCTCTGCTTCAATCGCTACGACAGAAGGTTCATCTAAAACAATACCTTCACCTTTAACATAGATTAATACATTTGCGGTACCTAAGTCGATACCTACTGCCTTTGAAAATGCCATATATGCCCTCCATTTGATAAGCATACCCATTATAGCACAAAGATTAAAAAAGACTACTAAGACTACATGGATAAACTAAGTCCGATTAAGAACTGTGTAACTAAGTAAGCAAGAGCCATCGCAAGAAGTATTATTAATACTTGTGCTTGTACTACACGCTTAGGATAGATAATTTTTGAAAAATTAATAGCGTTTAAACTATATAAACTTGCCCCAAACGTTAAGAAATAAATAATAACGCGAATATACGGTGCCATACTACTTACCAATATCGATACGATTTAATGCCTTTAATAAAGCAATTTGAGCACGCTTAACATCAATTTCAGGATCTCTTGAACGCAAACGTTCTTCAGCTCTTTCTTTCGCATGTTCAGCACGTGCTAAATCGACATCTCCTTCATGTTCAACCGCATCCGATAAGATTGTGGCTTCGTTATTCTTAAAGAAGAACACTCCACCCGCAACTGTATATCTTTCTCGTTTTCCATTATGAATACTCGACATGATCGATATATCTAACATTGTGACAATAGGCATATGATTACTTAAAATACCCATTTGACCATTTGGAGTAACGATATTTATTTGGCTTGATTCGAAAGTTCGAACTGGCGCTTCTGGTGTCACAATTTTTACAATGAACATATTAATTTCCTAAAGTGGCTGCTTTTGCCTCAGCTTCTTCTACATTACCGACATACATAAAGGCTTGTTCAGGTAAATGATCTGCTTTACCTTCTAAGATTGCCTTAAAGCTACGAACTGTTTCATCCTTACGAACGAATAATCCTTTAATACCATTGAATTGTTCTGCGACATGGAATGGTTGAGATAAGAAGTTACGAACACGACGTGCACGATTAACAATTTGTTTATCTTCATCTGATAATTCATCCATACCCAAGATCGCAATAATATCTTGTAATTCACGATAACGTTGTAATAATTGTTGGACACCACGTGCAACCGCATAATGTTCTTCACCTACTAGAAGTGGATCTAACATACGGCTATTTGATTCAAGTGGATCAACTGCTGGATAAATACCTAATGCCGCAATATTACGATCAAGAACTGTTTTCGCATCTAAATGTGAGAAAGCAGTTGCTGGAGCAGGATCAGTTAAATCATCCGCAGGAACATAAATTGCTTGAACTGACGTAATCGAACCACGTTTAGTGGAAGTAATACGTTCTTGAAGTTGGCCCATTTCAGTTGCGAGAGTTGGTTGGTAACCTACTGCAGATGGAATACGACCTAATAATGCACTTACTTCAGATCCAGCTTGGGTAAAGCGGAAGATATTATCAATGAAAAGTAGAACGTCTTGTCCTTCTTGATCACGATAATATTCAGCCATTGTTAAGCCAGTTAATCCTACGCGCATACGTGCACCAGGAGATTCATTCATTTGACCATAGACTAACACTGTTTTATTAAGAACTCCAGAATCCTTCATTTCATGATAAAGGTCATTCCCTTCACGAGTTCTTTCACCAACACCAGCCACAACGGATAAACCACCGTGTTCTGTTGCGATATTGTGAATTAATTCTTGCATAACGACTGTTTTACCAACACCAGCACCACCGAATAGACCAATCTTTCCACCTTTTACATATGGACAAAGTAAGTCTATGACTTTGATACCCGTTTCTAGGATAACTGAAGTCGTTTGTTGCTCATCGAAAGATGGAGCTTCACGATGAATAGGCATTCTTTTTACAGACGCATCTAATTCACCTAAACCATCAATTGGTTCACCTAATACATTAAACATACGTCCTAGAACTTCACGTCCTACTGGAGTACTAATTGCAGCCCCTGTATCAAACGCTTCCATTCCACGTACACATCCATCAGTTGCGCCCATTGATATACAACGAACAACATCATCTCCAACGTGTTGAGCAACTTCTACAATCAATTTTCGACCATTCACATCAATTGAAATGGCATTATTAAGATTAGGAAGTTCTCCTTCATTAAATCGAATATCCACAACTGGTCCAATGACTTGGCTGATTTTACCTTTATTCTGCATCGTAAACCTCCTATAGTGCTTCTGCCCCGGCAACGATTTCCGTAATTTCCTGGGTTATAGCAGATTGTCTTGACTGATTATACTTCAACACTAGATCTTCAATAAGTTCTTCCGCATTATCCGTCGCATTATCCATAGCCATTCGACGTGCCGCATGTTCACTTGTCTTCGATTCTAACCATAAGCTATACAATAATGACTGTATGAACATAGGAACCAATTGGTTAATTAATGTGACCGCATCAGGTTCAAATATAATATCTTGTTGTAAAACATCTTCTACTTTTACATCAACTGTAGTAGGCATAACTTCTTCAGTGATTGGAAGTAATGTCATTAACGTTGGTTGAAATGTCATCGTATTAACAAATTTAGTATAAAGAACTTGAAGTTTAGTTATTTCACCCGATAAGTATGCATCCATAATTTTAGTTGCTACTTTAGCGATATGACCATATGTTAGATTATCACCGGTTTCTAATTCTCCAAATAATGTATAGTTGTTTTTATTTAACCAATATCGTCCTTTAGATCCAACCACAAATAATGGATTATCATTTGAAATTGTCTCTTTAATCTTTGAAAGTATATTTGAATTATACCCTCCACAAAGACCCATATCAGACACAAACACAAGCGTTAGAGTTTTACCCTCACGCTCAGTTAAGTAAGGGATTTCTTGTATATTAGCACTTCCTAAAACACGATTAAAAGTATGGAATAATGTGTTCGCATAAACACGATTTAACTCCATTTTCTGTTTCTGTTTCTGTAACTTACTCGTTGCGATTAATTCCATCGCATTCGTAATCTTTTTAGTTGCTCGAACAGAACGAATTCTTCTTTTTAACGCTACTTTATTTTGAGCCATTTTACTTTCCACTCATTTTTAAATACTGAGTTGTAAGATTCTCCATAACTTCTTTCATCTTAACTTCTAGTTCTGGACTAATTGCTTTTACTTCATTCAATTCTGTAACGATTTCTGAATGATTCGCATCAAAACCAGCGATCAAACGTTGTATATACTCCGCAATTTGTGGAACATCAATACGTTTAATAAATTTGTACTTAGCCGCAAATAACGTAATAACTTCATGAGCTAAAGATAATGGTTGATATTGACCTTGTTTTAAAAGTTCAGTTAAACGAGCGCCATGTTCAATAACAGATTTTGTGGACGCATCCAAATCAGAACCAAATTGCGCAAACGATAATAGTTCACGATATTGAGCAAGTTCTAATTTCAATGATGAAGAAACTTGTTTCATTGCTTTTGTTTGAGCTGCAGATCCTACACGTGAAACAGATAATCCAGAATCAACGGCAGGTCTAGCACCTGAATTAAATAACTCGGATTGTAAGAATAATTGACCATCTGTTATCGAAATAACGTTGGTAGGAATATACGCTGAAATATCACCAGCTTGTGTTTCAATGATAGGAAGTGCAGTAATTGAACCTCCACCATAATCTTTATTTAACTTACATGCTCTTTCTAATAAACGACTGTGTAGATAGAATACATCCCCAGGATATGCTTCACGTCCTGGTGGTCTTCTAAGTAATAAACTCATTGCACGATAAGCAACCGCATGTTTCGATAGATCATCATAAATGATTAGAACATCTTTACCTTCATCCAACCATTCTTCACCCATCGCACATCCTGCATAAGGCGCAATATATTGTAGAGGAGCTAATTCACTTGCGGTCGCAGAAACGATTACAGTGTACTCCATCGCATGATGTTGTCTTAATTTTTCAACGATTTGTGCAACTGTTGACGATTTTTGTCCAATCGCAACATAAATACAAATCATATTTTGATCTTTTTGATTAATAATTGTATCAATCGCTATAGCTGTTTTACCTGTCTGACGATCTCCAATGATAAGTTCACGTTGACCACGTCCAATAGGAATCATTGAGTCAATGATTTTAATACCTGTTTGAACCGGTTGATTAACTGTTTGACGAGTCATAACACCTGGCGCAACACGTTCAATTGGACGAAGTTTATCAAATTTGATTGCTTCGCCTCCATCAATCGCTTGTCCTAATGCATTAACTACTCGACCTAAGAGTCCATCCCCAACAGGAACTTCGACAATACGTCCAGTACGTGATACACTTCCGCCTTCTTTGATGTTCGCATCATTGCCTAAAAGAACACAACCTACGTGATCTTCTTCAAGGTTCATAACCATTCCCATGACACCCTCACCAAATTCGACGAGTTCACCAGCCATGACATTGTTTAAACCATTAACGAGCGCAATACCGTCCCCAACTTTGATGACGACACCGACATCTTTTTCTTCTACTTGTTCCTGATAGTGCTGAATACGCTCTTTAATCAGTGCACTTATTTCTTCTGGTCTAATGTCCATATTATATTGACCTTCCTTCACGTAAAACAGATCTCAAATTTTCAATTCGAGATTTCATCGATCCATCAATTACTTTATCCTCAAAGCGAACTTTAATTCCACTAATAAGTGTTGGATCAATTCGATTGATAACCGAAACGGTTTGTTTTTCTTTTTCTGATAAACTTTGTTCTAATGATTTAATTTCTTCTTTAGTAAGTGGTGTTACTGAATACGCAATCGCTTCGATTATTCTGAAATGATTGTTGTGTAAATGATGATATTCACTCACAAAATAACTTAAGATCATTGAACGATTCTTATCAACGAGTAAGAATAAAAGATTTAATGTGAAAGGATGTAAATACTGTGTAAATATATCCTTTATTAACGATTTCTTTTGTTCTTTACTAAATTGAATTTTACTTAATACTTCTATTAATTCAGGGTGAGTTGTAATAATATCTTCGATAAATCGAATATCACTTAGAAATCGATCTTCAAGTTTTTGATCTAACGCAAGTTCAAAAAGAGCTGACGCATATTTAGACGCAACTTTTTTCATTAATTACGCACATCCTTAATAAAGTGTTGGATCTGTTTACGATCTTCAACTTCATCAACTTTGCCTTCGATTAACTTAGATGCAGCAAGTAAAGCCACATCCACGATTTCAGATTCAATTTCATCACGCATTTGTGTTTTTTGATGTGCAATTTCACGAAGTGCAGATGTAAGTTTATTATCAGCTTCATTTTTAGCTTCAGCCAATAAATGTTCCTTTAAACGTTTTCCTTCAAGCTTACCGTTTTCAATGATTTGTTTTGCTTCATTAGCTGCTTGAGTTAATAAAACATCACTCTTCATTTGATTTGCACGCGCAATAGAATTCGCATCATGTGCTTCTTTTAAAGCCGCATCCGCAACTTCTGCTCGTTTTGCTAGATAGTCTTGCATAGGTTTCCAAAGTAACTTTTTCATACCCAAAAATAGTACTCCTGTAGCACACAGTTGAACGATTAATGTAATCGCATCTGGAAACAGTTTACCCGCAATATCCAAATCAAGATTCATAGACTCACCACCTTTGTGTTAATTAAAAATCAATTAAATACGAAAATTAATAAGAACGCAATTAACATACCGTAGATAGCACATGTTTCGGCAATCGCACAACCTAAAATTAACATTGAACGAATTTTGTTTTCAGCTTCAGGATTACGTCCTACTGCCTCAACTGCTTTACCAGCTGCGAAACCTTGACCAATACCAGTCATCATACCTGTGAAAACAGCTAAACCGGCGCCAATGGCAACTAAACCTCTACCAATATCTCCCATGTTTATATCCTCCTTTGCATGGATTTATCATTCTTGGGGTAATTCATTCCCAATAAAGATTGTTGTTAACATAATAAATATATACGTTTGAATAAGCCCTGAGAATACATCGAAGTACGCATGCAATGCTGGCGCAACGACGATCCCTATAAAGTTAAACCCGCCAATTAATGGCACAAAACTTGATAACCACTCTGTAAACACATACACCAACATCATGATCGTTGTCCCGGAAGTTATATTACCGAATAAACGCAATGACATCGAAATCAATGGAGCCAATGTCCCAAACACATTCATAATGACAAATGGTGGAAACGGTTCAAAGAATCCCTTCGCATAACCACCAACACCATTAATCTTAATTTTCGTTGATTGAACAAGTACAAATGTGATTAATGCTAGAGCTAAAGTAACTGAATAGTTGCCTGTTGGTTGATTAAATCCTAACAATCCTAATAGATTAGATACTGCCATATATAATGCAAGTGACGCAATGTAAGGCGCAAACTTTACAGCTGCTTTAGCCCCCATATTATCTTTAGTAAGATTCGACATCATTTGATAATAAATCATGCCAATCAAAACTAAACCTTTAGGTTTATCCAAAGGATTACTCTTTTTGATTGCTCTACCAATTAAAAAAAGAAAGAACAAAAGTACTGACGTAATAATTAGTATCGAGAACACTTCAATTTGAAGTGATAAGACTTTATCACTAGTATTTATCATTTGTTTCCCTCTTTTTTAAAGAATATTTCACTCACGAACATATAATACTTAAAGAAAAGTAAACCAAAAGCCACAAATATAATATCAAAATAGTTACTTAAGAATATTGCGATAAGGAACGGTATTATAAACACCATATTCCCTAGAATAAATCCTAAATAATTCCGAAATCCTTTTCTTTGATAAAATAGCACTGAATCAATTTGAGACTCAGTAATTTGAATTGTGATGAAAGAGAATGCAAATCCTAATAAGAATCCAAGTGACCAACGGTAATTAAAGACCATTAATGCGATTGCAATAATGAGTCCGATTAGTATAAGTTTTGATAATTTGGTTCTAAGTAGCGTTTTCATTCGTTTATTACTTGTCTATTTTATCACAAATAAATGATTTGGAACTATTTTGTTCCAAAAATTCTATCACCTGCATCACCTAATCCAGGCACAATATAACCATGCTCATTTAATTTCTCATCAAGTGCAGCTAAATAGATATCTACATCTGGATGATCATCTTCAATACGCTTAACACCTTCAGGAGCACCAACTAAACAAATTAGTTTAATGACCGTAGCACCACGTCGTTTAATCATATCAATAGCGGCACTAGCTGAACCTCCAGTAGCCAACATAGGATCTAAAATCATCACAACTGAATCCGGTAAATTTGATGGGAATTTAGCGAAGTATTCATGTGGTTCAAGTGTTTCTTCATCACGATACAATCCAATATGTCCAACTTTAGCCGTAGGAATTAGGTTACGAATTCCATTTACCATACCTAGTCCAGCACGTAGAATTGGGACTAAAACAATTTCTTTAGCCATTTCTTCAGATACACATGGCGCAACTGGTGTTACGATCTCTACTTTGCGAGTAGGGACATCACGCGTAATTTCATAAGCCATTAGCCCTGCAATTTCATCTAGATTTTGTCTAAAATCTTTAGTTCCAGTATCCTTTTGGCGCATTTGCGTTAGTTTATGCGTAATAAGTGGGTGATTTAATACATTTAACATCGATTTTCTCCTTATTTTATATTGGGAACTGCTGAGTTAATGCAGTTACTTCTTTTTTAATTCTTTGTTTAACTTCTTCATCTTCAGGATTTTTGAGACATTCATCAATCCAATGCGCTACTTTTTTAAACTCAGATTCTTTAAATCCACGTGTTGTCATAGCGGCGGAACCTAGTCTTAAACCTGATGTGACCATTGGTTTTTCAGGATCAAATGGAATACTATTCTTATTACATGTGATACCTACTTCATCTAATAATCGCTCAGCTTTTTTACCAGATAATCCAACAGATGATTTAACATTGACAAGACATAAATGATTCTCTGAACCATCCCCTACAATGTTATACCCTAATAATCGTAATTCATCCACAAGAACCTGCATATTTTTTAGAACTTGTTTACTGTATTCTTTAAATTCAGGTTGAAGCGCTTCATAGAAACACACAGCTTTACCCGCAATAACATGCATTAGAGGTCCGCCTTGTATCCCAGGGAATACTTTTTTATCTATTAAAGGCGCAAATTCTTTTTTACATAGAACTAACCCACCTCTTGGTCCTCTTAATGTTTTATGCGTTGTACTAGTCACAAAATCCGCATATGGTACAGGACTTGGATGTAAACCTGACGCAACCAACCCCGCAATATGTGCCATATCAACCATAAGGTAAGCTCCAACTTCATCCGCAATATCTCTAAAGCGTTTGAAATCGATAATAAATGGATACGCACTTGCGCCTGCCACAATTAGTTTAGGTTTAACAAGTAACGCCTTTTCACGCAATGCGTCATAGTCAATTCTTGAAGTAACTGGATCAACTCCATACGCTTCAAAATGATAAAGTGTTCCAGAGAAGTTCAAGGGATGTCCATGCGTTAAATGTCCACCAGCGGATAAATCCATCCCTAATACGACATCTTTAGGTTGAAGGATTGCCATATAGACAGCCATATTAGCTTGTGAACCTGAATGCGCTTGAACATTCGCATGTTCCGCCCCAAATAGTTCACAAACACGTTGACGTGCTAATTCTTCGATTACATCGACTTCTTCACATCCACCATAATAACGTGCTTTTGGATAACCTTCCGCATATTTATTGGTAAGAATACTCCCTACCGCAACTAAAACATCATTTGAAACATAGTTCTCTGATGCGATTAATTCAATATTATTTAATTGGCGAATCTTTTCTTTTTGAATCGCTGTTTCGATTAACTTATCATTCATTATCATTCTCGGTCTCTTCTATTTTACAAATTTTATCAATACGAACTTTATGACGTTCTTCCTGAGAAAAACCTGTACTTAACCATTTATCCACTATTTCCAAAGCAGTCGCAACAGTTGTTAATCTACCACCAAGTGCTAATACATTGGTGTCATTGTGAAGGCGTGTAATTTCTGCCACTTTTGGATCATATACCAAAGCACAGCGAACACCTTTCACTTTATTTGCGACAATACTCGCACCTATTCCTGTTCCACATAAAACAATCCCAAAATCATTAGATCGATCCGCAACTGAACAACTCGCTGGATAAACCGTATCTGGATAATCCATACTCTCTGTTCCATGAGTCCCAAAATCTTCAACTTGGTGACCTTTTTTAATTAAGTGTTGCTTAATGGCTTCCTTATGTTCAAAAGCCCCATGATCACACGCTAATGCAATTTTCATAGATTGTCTCCTCAAATACACTGACTAATGGTTTAACATTATTCGAGTGAACTATCCTAAATATTTTAGCACAACCCGATAGATGTATCGAGTATCGGTGTTACGATTTTACACAATATTCATCTGAATGTGTTGACCAAATATTTCATTGTCTATGCTTGTTACATTTATTCTAGTTAATGTACGACTTTTTAAAAGGATTTTATAACTTAACCATTTAATTTCAGACTGTCTAAAATCACCATTTAAGCTAAATACAGAATTATCTTGTTCGATTCGATCATGATAGATCATTAGTTCTTTATTAAGATTGATTCGTTTATATAGAATCTTAACTTTTAATCGTATTGGTAGGAAAGTATGCAAGAATAACACTGCACAAAGTAATGATCCTAAACTTATCCATAAATCAGTTAAACTATGCTTGGATATAACAAACATTATGAGGTTTATACCAAAAATTATGAGATACATAAATTCAGTAATAAATCCCTTTTTAATGAGTTGATTAAACAAATACGTATAAAGTATGAATAAGAACAATATAAACTGATAGTGTGCAAATGATAATAATATACTATTAATCAAAACGATGATGTACGGACAATATAATCGAAGTAGGTATCTAATTTTCATTTATATATCGTAATAAAATATTCGAATCTATACAACCTATTAGAGTATTATTTATTAATACAACTATACATTGTGTATAAACCATTAATACAACCTAATGGCGTATAATTTACAACAAATGAAAAAAGTTAGTATTGGACACTATTTACGATATCATCGAGATCGACGTGATTTAACTCAAGCAGAAGTTGCGAAGGTTTTGAATTATAGTCAACAGACAATCGCTAAATGGGAAAATTCTACATCGACACCAGATCCTATTTCGCTTTGTAATCTAGCGGATTTATATCAAGTAAGTTTAGATGAGTTATTAAGACATCCAATTGTAAAAGAAACAAATGCGCCTTATTATACAAAAAAAGATGTCGTAGAGGATTGGATTCATTCACCAGGATTCAAAACTGTGTTTGAAATCAATGAATTGAATAAATCTCAGCTTCAACATCTTTCTAATCAATTAATTAGTACAATCGAATTATTTAAAGGAACCATTAATTTCCAAGATTCCGAACAATAAGTATACGATCTTTACCTTGCATATCCTTTATAACATCTATCTTAGCGAATGGAAAATAACTACGTGCTAAATCTGTAAGGGTTTGGCTTTGGTTCCATCCCATTTCAAATGCTAAGATATTTTTTTCATTTAATACATAATGTGCATTGGATAATACACTTCGATAAAACTTTAATCCATCTTC
>DASSDQ010000061.1:0-9598 GCA_035697025.1 Erysipelotrichaceae bacterium
GGTCCGGATAAGAATGATTGATAATATGGTTTAGGATGTGCAGCCGCAAACTCTACAATCTTTTTTACTTCATCAGGATTTGGAGGTAATCTAAACAATAATTTCGCATTATCTTCTTCCCATAACTCATTCTCGTTTGTGCAAGGAATCGCAGGTTCATGATTACGTACTGATGATGCCTTCATTTCTTCATCCAATCTTCCGCTTAACATATACCCTTCTTTGTATACAAATGGATTTAAATCAAGTGGTCGCATGAAATCAATAATTTCATGGATAACTTCAGCCTTAAGTTTATAGAATTCTTGGTATACATCATTCTTTACATCTAAGAGTTGTCCACCATTCATTCCAATGATGACATCAAATTGAAAATCTAAACCCCATCTTTCTGCATTTGCCTTCAATTGATCCCCTACAGGGCGTCCAGATGCAATACCTAATAATACACCTCTATCATGTAAATCAATTAAAGCTTGTCGAGTAAGTGGCATTATCTCTTTTCCATAGTTAACTAAAGTCCCATCGATGTCCGCAATCACGAGTTTTGTTTTCATTATATTTTCCTTTTAATCTCTATTTTTTATCCTAGCATTAACCATAGAAAACTTAAAGTTAGAAGTATGAAAATTTGTGCCAATATTTATACACATTTAGTATGATTATTGATTTATCTTTATCATTCTTTGATTTACAAAATATTGGATTACAACAGAAATAATTGATATAGAGATTAATACTGGGAATAATATACTTATGATGTCTTTATAACCGTTCTGAGTAAACAAATCAAATACATACAAAACTAACGAACTTAATAAAATCCAAGCGATTATATAACCAATATATCCTTTTAAATTCTCTTTGATTTTAAAATACAACTTCCCTCTAACCACATAAATTAACATCCATTGGAAGTATATAAATCCAACTAAATTAAATAGTCCGATTACTTTACCAATCACATGTTGATCACCACTGATTGTTGTACCTACAATTACTCCAATTATAAAAAGTACCAAAGACATTATAAATGCGACAAGTAAATAAACTAATCTGTTTGGATCATAGTTTGGTATTTCTATTACTTCATTATCATTTTCTACAGTCTTTGTATCAATTTTTACAACTTCAGTTGTTAAACTGTACCCTAATAAAAAAGTTAAACAAATACGAATAACAATAGCCACTGTATACGCAATCAATGTCCTAAATGGAGAATTGATAAGAAAAAGCAATAGAACCCCAACACCATAAGAAATAATGTTTACTATGGTTTTATTCTTAAATATAGATCCACAATTTATACATATATGTGTATTCTTAAATGATTCAATCGGTATATACTTCAGTTCATGATTACAATTTGGACAATTATTTAATTTAGACATATCCCACCCCTGGTTGTTAAAATTATATCATATTCATTATTGTCTGAATTTTCATATTAATTGTTTTACATTTTAATAATAATTACTAATCCATTCCTCTTTTACGATTGAGTAAACATATGTATCTACCCAAATTGGTTCATTTTTCATATCTCTTTTAAAGTAGATGTTTTTAATCAGATGATCAACTCTTCTCATCTTCAAGCGTTCTAGTAATTTCCATGAAGAACTATTTAGAGGATTACACATTGAAATAATCTTTTTTGCGTTTAACGATGAAAATGCGTAATTAATTATTGCGATTGCACTTTCGGTCGCATACCCAAATCCTTGATAATTTCGATTAAAAACATAGCCTAATTCAAATTCATTATTGTCATCAGGTTTCAGATATAGATTACCAATTAATTTATTATTTTCTCTTAAACATACCGCATAAAAAGAATCATTATTCATTCGTTTTTCAGTTTCTTTGATTGCCTGCTCTTTTGAAAATACTTCATATGGTTCAAACTTTACAACTTGTTCATCCGATAAATATTCATACAAATCTTGTGCATCTTCCATCTTAAACTTTCGGATAATCAATCTCTCTGATACTATGTCTTGCATTATTTACCTCATTCATATATTTATAAATTATCAATTACTCATAATTAAGAAACTCTATTGGATCTACTATGACATCATTACTAATTACTTGCATTTCAATATGAGGGCCAGTATTGTTCCCGCTCGAATTTTTTCCAGTTTGAGTAATTAACTCTCCTTTTTCTACGATTCTTTTTGATATCCCATCAAGACTATCGAGATGCGAGAAAATAACTTGAAATTCTTCATAATCAATCTTTATAAAGTATCCGTCATGTTGACTCATTCCAAAATCACTAATAATCCCCTTCGCGATTGAATACAATTCCGTTGAATTACCATTAATAATATCTTGATTCACGATATCTACTCCGTCATGACCTTCAAACGCATAGAATCCGGCGCTTACTAACATTCCTTCGATTGGCTCATTGAAGACTTCTTTAGGTTTCTTCGTAAGTTCTATCAATATAAATACGAACAAAACCATACCTAAAATAGCTGCTACACTTCTAATAATTCTGTATTTTTTATTATGTTTTGGTTTTATGTTTAAATCGTTTAAAGAACTTAACGATTCTTCTTTATTTTGACTTAACTCTTCATTGAAAGTACTATCTTCGTTCATCAGTTCAAGCAAAGATATCTCTAGTACTTCAGCTAACTTAGACAAAAGAGAAATATCAGGTAAACTCTTACCTCTTTCCCATTTTGATATAGCCTTATCTGTAACATTTAGTTTTAGCGCTAAGTCTTTTTGAGTTAGATTTAGTTTTTTGCGACGTTCAATAACTAAATCAGCAAATTTTTTATTATCCATCCCACACCTCTTTTATAAATCCTAACATTATTCTTAACGATGTCACCCGACTATCAGTAGAGTTAGTATAATCAATCAATTAAGTACCGAAAAATTATATTATTTTTCTATTGGTATTCTATATCTGGAGTTGAAGGTAATTCACATGATACTCTTGCTTTGCTTGCTATCCAAGTTTCAAATTTATATATTCTGACATACATTTCCTTGTCTAAGAGGTTAATATTTTCAATGTTAATTTGATTCGTAATATAACTATTAATATCTTTCTTAACTACCCAATAAATTTCACCTTTCATTTTATTAAAGTACCATTTGCTGGGTGGATTTGGATTTTCATCTATATCCCATAAGTAAGCTTGATAGCTCTTATCGTTCATTAACTCAAGATAAAGTATATTTAAATCATTCTTGTATGTGTCAATAAAACAATTTGATTCACCTAATAAATAGTTATAACCTTTTATACTTTCTAAATTGATGGACGAGTGAACTACATCTATTACTTTAAGTTCATAATTAATTAATGTTTCAAATTCAATCATTATTTCTTTTTGACTAAGTGGTTCATAAAAATAGTATAAATCATTATATGTATCCCTTATTTGATCAAGATTATAATCCATATTATCGATATGCCGTATCCCTAATTTTTCCATAGACATGTCTAAAGTTATATTATTCATATCATAGATTTCTTTTTCTACATTTTTAGATACAAAGAGTAATGTAGCTATTACACCTATCGATATCAACCCAAACACTAGAACTATTATCTTACCTTTTTTCATAACTAGTTTCCCCCAACTTTAAATGAATTAGTAATATTTTTTACTTAAAGGTTTTAACCTTACACTGTTTAAGAACAATAAGATTTACTAAGATTGTAACAAATAACAATATAAATGAAATTGATATTGAAACTTCAATTGTATCTAGTACTGCTATCCAATCTGAGATAATAACCCTAGATTCTACCCATACTAATTGAAAAACAATCGCTAGTGAAACCATACTTAAGCTTATGATTGATATAATATTTTTATCGAATCTGGATCGAAAAGTAATAATCGGTAGAAAAATCGCGATAAAACCAAAAATTAAACTTAATAAATTAAAATACATTATAGTTCCCCCTTAACTTTTTACAAATAATCACAAATCCTGAATCTTCATTTTATCAAGTTGTCTATTCATATTACTTCTTTCGCGAATTACATAGTAAATCGAGACTAGAATAAGTGTTGGTATATTAGATAATATGAATACCATTAGAATTCTGCCTACCATATCTATCCAAGTAAAATGACTACTGAATCCAATGTTCGCTACAGATATCAAAGAGAACATTACAAATAATATTGGTATTATTAAGCCTGGAATCTTGCTATTTGATTTTGATAGAAATACCTGTAATACAATTACTATTCCAACCATTAACAACATTATTAAAATATTCATTAAATTAATCATTTTAGTTCCCCTTTAATCTTTTTGTATTCATTTATTAATAATTTCGCTGAATTGTAATCTACTTTATCATTAACAACTAAATTTTTTATTAAAGATATATATTGATCATTCGCATTATCTTCGCTTATTTCGATTTTCTTGATTAGTTTATCTAAACGTAATCGAACAGTTGGATAAGTTACCCCATATTGATTCGCAATATCCTTTAATGATCCAGAAGATACAATAAATTTCTTAATAAAAGATACATCTTCATCATCTAAGTTTGTCATCCATTCTGGGACAATTTCAATCATTTATAGTCACCTTCTTTAATATTATTAAGTATATGCTTTAATATTGTTAAAGTAAATACCCTATTTAATATAAGAAAACCCCATGAAGCAGTCACGATGTTTTCTTTTCGTGTCAACTTTATGGGGTATAGTTAATCTCTATGGTTATTTCACCTAAATGGCTGAACTGACAAATATCTATGGTATTGATTTCATATACTACTTTAAGAAATATGTAAGAATAATTGCGAACAATGCACTTAGACCGATAAGTCCAGTAACAAATATAAAACTTTTAGTAAACGGGCGATTAAATATGACTTTACTTTTAATCTGATACGCAGTGGAAATAAACCCACCGATAATAACGATTAACATAAGATCCCAATTTGAATCTAAAAAGGGAACATCGACTAATAATCCACGAATAACAATGTCGATGAGAATTGCAAATAACATAAATCGGGCTGTATATGCATCTCCTTGATTCACGATTGCTCTTGTTCGTTCATCGACAATACCATAAATGGATACTTCTTTATTCGTGTTATTTGGTTTCTTAAACATTGTTGTCTTCCTCCTCTATATAAAATAGTTCATCAAATTTCTTGTTTAAACATTTTGAAAGAATTATGGCTAACTTGGCTGTAGGACAGTATTGACCAGTTTCAATTGAACTAATTGTTTGTCGAGAAACACCAGCTAAATTAGCAAGTTGTTCTTGAGAAATATTTAATTCAGCTCTTGCAACTTTTAATCGATTTTTTAGAATAACTTTATCATCCAAACTACCACCTCCATTTACTCTAATATAGTTCTAAATTAATAAATTGTCAAGTATACTTTGCATTTAGAATAGTTTACTTGACACTATTATTCATTCTTAATTCAGTGATTATAATTTTGTATTCTATTTAAGCAAAATAAAAGCCATCATACTAGGATGGCTTAATTAAATCAACATTTATAATAATATAAGAAAATTTTGGCAAACTGAATTTATTAAAATATTCTATTTCAAATCTTCTGAATACTTCGTTTTTTCAGCCATCATAAATAATACGATTATCTGTCCGAATGGTACAAACAAAAACAATTGCCACCATATACTTTGTCCAGCATCGTTTAATCTACGAGCGCCGACTGCTAGAAATGGGACTAAGAATATAATGGTGATGATTTGGTTTAGTCTTTCATGGATTAGGTATGCAATGGACATTACTAATATCATGAAGAGTAGGAACCACCAGTATTCATAACGTGATGCTTTACCAGTAAAATTAGCATATTCCATAAAGCATATTTTTATCGCTTCTATAGGTGTTGTAGGATTTTGTTTTTCTTTGATTAACAACTCATTAGTATCAACATCCAATGCTTTTGCTAATACTTTAAGAGACTCCATTGATATCGTATTTTCGTTTTCTATTCGTTGTATCGTACGTAGACTTAAACCACTGGTTTCACTAAGTTGTTCTTGTGACCAGCCTTTATTAAATCTTAATGTTTTAACTTTATTTATTTCAATTTTCATATTTATTTTGACCTCATATTTATGATTTCATCACATTATAGATGAATTATTTTACGAAGTCTACGACAGTAATACGTCAATTAAGCGCGAATGAAATAAAGCAACTAAGAATTTTTACTTCCAATCTCTTGTAATGCTTGGCAGAGAATATCGATAATTAAGATCAAATCGAACAAAAAATGCTTTTCAGCGGTTAGTTTACCAATTTATTGGAAATTAGATGTGACGATTATCCTTTAATATAATTCTTCGATAATCAATGAATTCATTTAACCATTATTATCTAAGTGAACTACTCTTAAAATTAATACGTAAAAATCTAGATCATTGAGATTTCCAGGTATATTGAATTTATAAATAGCTGCATAGCCTAATCCGATAGCATATGATTTTGGGACTGGATTTAGTTTAGCATCATATTCCTCGTTAAAACTTAGCATAAACACAGGTTGTCTCCCCTTGATCAAAAAACTGCAATCAATTATCAGAAGTTAATATTTTTAATAGAATTGAGAAACGTTTCTTTTCTCTTAGCCTAAAGTGTTCAACAATCTTATCTCCATAAATGATAGAAATCATGACTAATTGAAGAGTTAATAAAATATAAGCAAACACTCCAATATAGGAAAATGCAGTTGGTATATTTTGTGTCCATGGATTTAGATCTGCAAAATAATTAATCTGGTTTTGTATCATTATTAGTGAAGCTACAATGGTATAAACTTGTAACATGAACATTACGATATATATAATCTTGTTCTTTAAACAAGTCTTAAATTTTCCTCTTAAAAGTAAAAATAGATTTGCTAAATTAAAAATTACGAAAAGTAACATCGCAATTCCAAATCCATTATCATCTAATACTCCATAAACAAAGAGATTCTTAATAGATATATATCCACTTATAAAATACGCATTTTCTTTATCAACAAATACATTAAGTGAATCATTATAGTTAATACTTAATGGTGTATATTTCGCAAACATTAAACTTAATGAAGTAATTGATAAAATAATTAAATTCAATGATTTACTATTATATACATTTAGATTGTCTTGTTTTTGGTCAGATATTAAATAATCTACTGAAGTATTAAATATCTGTGCAATTCGCTTTAAGTTCTGAATATCAGGATATCCTTCATCATTTTCCCATTTGCTAATAGCTTTACTACTTACTCCAATTAAAGTCGCTAATTGTTGTTGAGTTAGTTGATTTTTACTTCTATAATCCTTAATTTTATTCCCGATAGATATTTTTTCCATTTATTGTATCCCCAACCTTTACTCTAAGCTAATTGAATAATTATATCAATTCAATCTTGTCTACGAATCGTTGAGTCACTTTTACAATGTTAATTTTAGAGTTTTAAACTTAAAATTTATCTATATAAATCAAACAAAAACCGCTTTTCCGCGGTTATTTCACCTTTTTGGTGGAAGTGAGGCGTGGAACGATTATCACTTGGCAAAATTATTCGAAGTATAAGTACTTACTATCCTACAAAAGCATTAGTCCTCTATTCTATTGACAGATTAAAAATATTTTTAATTTGATTAACTATATTATCCATTAAAACACTGAAATTCTGATAGCTTATAACATGATGCGCTTTAATAATTTTTTTATCTAAATTCAAATTTAAAATCTCAATCTCTACAATAGATAATTCAACCTTCAAAATATTTCTCATACTTTTTTTTCATATTATTTAAACCTGTAAATATAATCTATCAAATCGTTTTAAATCAAGATCATTATTAAAAAATTGTTGATTAACTTTATAATTTTGTATGCTTTTATTCAGAGTTAAATCTTCATAATCTATGATATGATTTGTAAAAGAAGACATTATTATAGGAGATAAATATGGGACACATCACGTCACGTAATCATTATGAAAACCTCGTTGCGCGGCTCAACCGCTTTCCGCAGGGAGCCCCTCCGAGTGAAACGCTTAATAAGCTACTCAGTGTACTTTTCAGCGAAGAAGAAGCCCAGTTTGTCTCTCTATTGCCTGTACAAGCATTTACCGCTGAAATCGCATCTAAACGGTCAAAAATGCCGGTCGAAGAATGCGAAGCATTACTCGACGGATTGGCTTCACGCGCAATTTTGCTAGACTGGGTAAAAGATGGGGTGCGCTATTATATCTTGCCCCCACCCATGGCAGGTTGGATCGAGTTTTCGATGATGAGAGTACGTGAGGATATTGATCAGCATAGTCTTGGTCAATTGCTTTATCAGTATATGAATGTTGAAGAAGATTTCGTGCGTAATTTGTTTTTTGGTTCAGACACCAAAATCGTCAGAGCTTTCGTCAATGAAGATGCGATAGAAACCAGTCAATCGGAAGACAACATTTTGGAAATCATGGATTATCAGCGGGCAACACATGTCATTAATTCATCTGAACACATCGGTATTGGTGTTTGTTACTGCCGTCATAAAATGGAACATGTTGGAAAAGCTTGTGATGCTCCAAAAGAAATATGCATGACTTTCGGCAATGTCGCGGATTCCTTGATACGGGCAGGATATGCTCGAAGAGTAGAAAAAAAAGAATGTCTGGACCTGCTGGACGTCGCATACTCACACAACCTCGTTCAAATCGGCGAGAATACGATGAACTCTGTTTCATTCATATGCAATTGCTGTGGATGCTGCTGTGAAGCTTTGCTCGCAGCCAAGAAATTTGGCACTAGTGCAACCATCGCCACCACCAATTTTCTACCCACAGTCGATAATGAACGATGCACCTCTTGTCAAGCATGTGTCGACGTATGTCCGATGGATGCATTGAGCTTTGTGGATGGTTTATTGACCTTGAATGAAGACATGTGTTTAGGTTGTGGCGTTTGTGTGCGTAATTGTGCCTTTGAAGCACTGTCCTTAGTTGAAAAGAATTCACGGATGATCACGCCGGTCAACACTGCCCATCGCGTCGTATTGATGGCGATTGATAAAGGTATGTTGGGTGATTTGATGTTTGATAACAGTTCTCTGGCTTCTCATCGACTGATGGCTGGTGTCGTCAATGTCATCCTTAGCCTCCCCCCTGCCAAACAATTGTTGGCCAATCAGCAGATCCGTTCGAAGTATCTTGCACGGATGATTGAAAAAATATAGTAAAAATCAGCAAAACGCTGATTTTTTTACGTCTATGCATCCAGTAAAGCACTTAATTTGTAGAACCATTATTTAGCCACAGCCTTGTTCTACCATGATAAAAGCACCTATTAAGATACCTTGCAATGTATCCATTGGAACGGATGATGGGAATCGAATCCGATATGGAAAAACAAAAACCGCTTTTCAGCGGTTAGTTCACCGAATTCGTGGAAGTGAGGCGTGGCACTTTTATCACTTGGTAGAATTACACAAGAATCTCTATTAATTAATTAATATCATCATAATGGACGCTTCTCATTATATAGAAGAAATATAAACTATTTTATCCAAACATTCGAATCACTACTAATATGATCAAACAAATACCAAGCAAATTTAAAG
>DASSDQ010000062.1:0-41905 GCA_035697025.1 Erysipelotrichaceae bacterium
ATACCCGTCAAGAAACTTCCAACTTCCTTCGCATACATTATATAATCAATCGCTACCTGAGTAATTTCTTCACCTGGGGCGATAATAGGAATACCCGGAGGATAGACCATAATCGATTCACCACTAATACGATTTAATGAATCAATAATTCGAACAGGTTTCATTTTTGAATAATACGCAACTTGTGGAGATACTTTAACAACAGGATTAATATAATCAAATGGAATCATCGATTTATCTTCTGTTCCATACGTATCTTTAATATCCTGTAATGCAGAGATTAATCGTTCGATTTGAGCTTTTGAATCCCCAATCCCAATAATCGCTAATATATTCCCTAAATCACCCAATTCAACTTGTATATCATACTCATCACGTAAGATATCATACAATTCAGTCCCTGCTAAACCAATGCCACGCGTATGAATGGTTAGCTTCGTAGGATCAAACGCATAAACACTATCATGATTCACGATATCTTCGGAGAACGCATAATAGCCTTCAATATCCGATATTTCTTCACGTGCATATTTTGTAAGTTTTAAAACTTGTTCAAAAACACTTTCACCTTGTAAGGCTAAATATTTTCTAGAAATATCAAGTGATGATAATAATAAATAAGAACCACTCGTCGTTTGCGTTAAATTAATCACTTGACGAATCTCAGCCATACGTGATTTATCTTTGATAAGCAAGACTGAGCTTTGGGTTAAACTACCCCCTGTTTTATGCATACTGACAGCTGCCATATCTGCACCAGCATCCATCGCACTAATTGGTAAGCCTGATTTAAAATAAAAATGCGTTCCATGTGCTTCATCTGCACATACTTGCATACCATGTTTATGCGCTAATTCTACAATTCCTTTAAGATTACTACAGATTCCATAATACGTAGGATTATTCACAAAGATTGCTTTCGCATCTGGATTTTCTAAAATTGCTTTTTCAACATTCGATAATTTCATACCTAGAGGTATTCCATATTTTGGATGAACATCTGGATTAACATAAACTGGAATTGCACCAGTTAAGATTAATGCATAAATAACTGAACGATGTACATTACGAGGTAATATAATCTTTTCATTCGCACGCGCTACAGCTAAAACCATTGTCTGTACAGCTGATGTTGTACCATTTAACATAAAGAATGCATGCCCTGCATGAAATGCATCCGCAGCCAACTCTTCAGCTTCTAATATTACCCCACTCGGATGACATAAATTATCTAAATCTTTTCGTGAGTTAACATCATAACGTAAACATTTATCACCTAAAAATTCCCGCAACATCGGATTCCCTTTTCCTTGTTTATGTCCAGGTACATCGAATGCGACAGTTCGCTTGTATGCATGTGTCTCCATAGCTTCTGCTATTGGAGCGCGCGATTGATCCATCTTTAAATCTTTCATTATTCATTCCTATCTTATCGTTATTTGCATACACTATCAATCAAGATGATTGTTTACTAATGCGAAACAAATTATACAGTATTGTTATAATAATGCAATTATTTTTTTATGGTTTTTGATGTAATTTTCTTACAACATTTATGATAGAAAATTACATTGTAAAATCAAGCCATATTTACGAATTTATATCACTTATTTACTTAATAATCTTAATAAAATAATAGTACTTTTAAACGAGTATATCTCTATCAAATAAATCAGAGATTAAGGTATAATTATTCCAATAAGGAGTTTTTATGGAAAACAATCAAGTATTAAAAAGAAACGAAATCCCAACTGAATTAACATGGGATATTAGTACAGTATTTAAGAATACTGAATCATTCGAAATCGCATTTAAAGAATTAGAAGAATTACTACCAAAAGCACAGGCATTTCAAAACACCTTAGCCTCTAGTTCTAACACATTATTTAACGCATTAACGTTTAGAAATACGATTCTAAAAAAGATGGAACACCTTTATACCTATGCCCATCTATTAAGTGATCAAGATACAAGTAATACCGATAATCAAGCACTTCAAAGTAGAGCACGAACTCTATACAGTAAAGTTGCGAGTGCATTATCGTTTTATGAGACAGAACTATTGGATACAGATGAATCATTATTAAAAGAATATCTACAGACCGATGAACTTAAACTTTATACACATGAGTTTAATCTTATGTTTGAGCGTAGAAAATACATACTTAGCGAAAAAGAAGAACTTCTTCTCGCAAAAGCATCCGATGTTTTTGGTGGAAGTAGTACAACATTCTCAGTATTAAACAATGCGGATTTAAAATTCAAACCGATTGAGACTGAAACAGGAGAAACCTATCCATTATCCCATGGACGATATGGATTATATCTTGAAAGTTCTGATCGAAGTATTCGTGAAAAAGCATTTAAGAACATGTACGCAAGTTATATGGATTTAAAGAATACATTTGCGTCTACTTTATCAAATACGGTTAAACATCATAATTTTAATGCGGATATACGTGGATTTAAAAATAGTCGCGAAGCCGCATTGTTCGCTAATCATATTCCAGAATCTGTTTATGACGCATTAGTTGAGGCAATCAATCAACGTTTGAATTTGTTACATAAGTATGTTGATCTTCGTAAACAAGTTCTAAAATTAGATGACGTAAGAATGTATGACTTATATGTACCAATGGTAGAAGATGTGGAATTTAAGTTCACCTATCAAGAAGCACAAGAAATCATCCTAGAAGCACTTTCTGTCTTAGGGGAGGATTATGTCTCAGTACTTAAAAAAGCCTTCAGTGAACGTTGGATTGACGTATTAGAGAACGAAGGTAAACGTAGTGGAGCTTATTCAAGTGGTTGTTATACAACAAATCCATTTATCTTACTTAATTGGCAAGATAACCTCGATAATGTATACACTTTAGCTCATGAACTAGGACATAGTTTACATTCATACTATTCACGTTTAAACCAAGATTTCATTTATGGAGATTATTCAATCTTCGTCGCAGAAGTCGCATCCACAACCAATGAGAATCTATTAACCGCATATCTTCTCAAACGCTACACTGATCCAAAAATTCAAGCATATATTATTAACCACTTCTTAGATGGCGTAAAAGGAACAGTTTACCGTCAAACCCAATTTGCAGAATTTGAACATTTCATTCACACATCTTTACAAGATGGCATCGCATTAACCAGTGAATTCTTAAGTGATAACTATGATCGTATCAATCGTAAATATTATGGTGAAAATATGGTTTACGATGAGGAAATCAAATACGAATGGGCACGTATTCCACATTTCTATTACAACTACTATGTGTATCAATACGCAACAGGATTTAGTGCCGCATCTGCACTTAGTTATAAGATACTAAACGAAGGTGAATCAGCTGTTAAGAATTATCTAAAATTCTTATCGGCAGGATCTAGTGTTACTCCAATCAATGCCTTATTAATTGCAGGTGTTGATATGCGTAGTAATCAAGCAACACTTGATGCGCTAAAATTATTCGAAATACGATTAGACGAATTAGAGAAACTACTCAATAAATAAAATAACGGACAATAATGTCCGTTATTTTTTACTCTGCAAGGAGTTTAATGGCTTTATATTCACTTAAATCGGTATATAACTCACTCTTATATGGATTACGTTTTGTCTTCGTATATTTAAATATCATATAACCAAATACAGCTAGATTAACCGCCAAGGATAATGCCCCAAGAATGGTATAGATGGTTGGATTATAACTCGACGCAACCATGTACTTACCCGTATCTTGGAATAATGGGAATGTTTGTGCAAACATACACCAAATCGCAAGTGTTGCGGCACGATGTTGAAGCCAAGCACCTTTGCCTAAAGTAAATGCACATAAAGTTGGCGCAACAAGTAATGCTAAACCAGCGTACCATGAATGTGTTGGGATACAGTTGTATGTATAGACAAAGTTCCAAATATCATACGCAATAATCCAGAACCACAACATATCTGGCCATAACATATCACGACTCTTATCTTTTTGTGTTTGTCTACGAATTACAATCCCAAACCAACCCGTAATCGTAATTATATTCAAGATTCCAGCAAGTGCATTCATGTAATTCCATGGTCCACCTAATACACCCATAATTTCGCCTTCAATCGCACCTGAATTAACCATCCAGAAAGCAGAACCCACTTCAATATCACGTGCAACAGCTTCAAGAATATTGATTGCTAGAATTAATGGAGGAAAACATAAAGCAACTTTATTTGTCGCTAATCTCCAAATAACATTCCCTGCTTTATCCTTCTTTTCATAATGACGAATCAACCAGAAGCCAATTGATCCAGCTGTCGCAGAATACACTTTTGCGAGATGGAACCAATCAGTGTAGGTTGTTTCTTTCATAACCGTAAACCAAATTACTGTTAAAACAACTGGTAATACCACAAAGCTCACAAAACCTGCCCATTTGAATCGTCTTGTAACTTCATTGAATACAAACAAACTAACAAGCACAACCAGTAACATACTAAACGCTGCTAGAAAGCTCCCACCTTCTAATGTGTTAAATACAAACATGCATTCCTCCTATAGACTCTTGTCTATATCCCTAAAGTAATCATGAGAACACCACAAACTGTAATTGCCAAACCTGCTAGTGTTTCACCATACTTATCTAGATGCTTAATCTTAATAAAATCCAAACCTTTTATCCCTAAAATGGTAAGTCCCAACATGACACTTATCGTACTTATTGAAAAAACTAAGGTAACACTTATTAATGCGAATTGATTAAGTGTTGAAGCTGGATACATTAATAAAGGAATTAATGGTTCACATGGGCCTAAGACAAACAAAATAAATAAACCCCAAACGACATTTGTTTTCTTCTTAGCTTGAATATGTTCCTCAACACTCTTTGTATCATGATGGTCATGTATTAACTCATGTCCATCAATCACATGTTTATGCGTTCGATTCTTATATAAGTTATGCAGTGCATAAACCGTATACCCTAAACCAAACGCAATGATAAAATACGTTGCCAGTGTTCCACGTACATCTTCTATACCAACAAGTGTCATTAAACTAGAACTTATTGCTAAACCAATAAACCCAAGAATCACTGAGCTCAATACATGCCCAACTCCACAAACAAACACAATCCCACATGTTTTTTTAAGTGACCAATTATTCGCCTTCGATAATACGACAAATGGTAAGTAATGATCTACACCAATTAAGGTATGAACTGTCCCAATAAAGAGTGCCGTCGATAATAAATACGTTAATTCATTCATTCAATTGGACTCCTTAACACGCAACTATTTCCTTAATCAGGAACTCTTTCCCACTTAAGAGTTCCCAATCATTACCTTTACAACATTTACATAAGCCATCATTTTCAACTAATCTAAATACTTTTTGGCATGGTCGACATAATGCCGTTGCGGTAAGAATTTCTATTTTTAATTGTGTCTTCTCAAATTGAGTTCCATCAACCGCCACATCGAAACAGTCTTCTATATACTTAGGCATCATCGAAGATATTTCACCAATCTGTAATACGATGGTTTCGACTTCTTTGAGGTCATTTTCCTTCACAACTCGTTCCAACGTTTTTACAACTTCAATTACTACACCTAACTCATGCATAATTAATCTTCTTTAGTAAAAGCGTTCTTGATATTCTTAGCCACTATCTTAATTTCACGCTTAACAATTTGTTTAAGTACAATAGGTTTCAATTCTTCATACCCTGCACCTTTTGAGTCATAGGTACGAACAAGTTTAATCGCATCAAACTTACATTTAGTCGTACATTGTCCACACCCAACACACATGTACTCATCGACAACGGTTGCCCCACACCCTAAGCATCGTTCTGTTTCTTTCTTCATTTGTTCTTCGCTGAAAGTGAAACGTCCATCTTTAAATGCTTCAGAACCCGATGTTTTATAGTTATGTTTAACACTTTCGCGAGGTATACGATCATAGCCTTGTAAATCTAAATTCTCTTTATCAATCGCGACATATTCACGACGATCACGACCTAACACTAAACTTTGTCCAGGTTGTACAAAACGATGGATTGATATCGCAGCTTGTTTACCTGCCGCAATCGCATCAATTGCGAAACGTGGACCAGTATAACAATCACCACCAGTAAAGATATCTTTATGATTTGTTTGGTACGTAAATCCATCCGCACTCAATGTACGATTTGGATTGAATTCCACTTCCGTCCCTTCCAATAAATTACCCCAATCAATGGCTTGTCCAACTGAGATAAGCACAGTTGATGCTGGGATAATGATCGTATTTGTTTCATCGTATTGAGGATTGAAACGTTTATTTTCATCCAATACAGAAATACATTTTTTAAACTCAACCCCAACAACTTTATTATTCTCGATCACAATACGCTTAGGACCCCAAGAATTATTAAGGTTAACCTTCTCTTCCAACGCTTCATGAATTTCTTCTTCAAGAGCAGGCATTGTTTCACGACTCTCTAAACAAACCATATCCACTTTAGTTGCGCCAAGACGAACAGCTGTACGCGCTACATCGATTGCGACATTACCGCCACCAATGACAACGACATTTCCTTCTAACTTCTCTGATTTACCTAAATTCGTATTTCGTAAGAAATCAACCCCTGACATAACATCTGGATGTTCTTCACCTTCAATGTTTAACTTACGACCTTTTTGAGCCCCAATCGCGACATAGAACGCTTTATACTCTTGGTTACGTAATTCATCTAAACTAATATCTTTACCAACTTCTATTCCAGTTTTAAATTCGACACCAAGTTCTCTTAAAATATCAATTTCCGCATTCACAACATCTTTCTCTAAGCGATAATTTGGAATTCCAAGGGTTAACATTCCCCCAAGTTTTTCTTGTTTCTCAAAGACTGTCACTTTATATCCATCAATCGCAAGATAGAACGCACAGGATAATCCTGCTGGACCCGCTCCAATAATCGCAATCTTCTTACCATAATTATGTTTTTGTTTAGGGACATAACGGTTTTCTAAACTTAAATCTTGGTCCGCAATGTATTTCTTAATTTCATCAATTGCGACAGCTTTATCAATTTCACAACGTGTACATGCCGATTCACATTTACGTGGACAAATACGACCACATACCGCAGGGAAAGGATTTTCATGTTTAATCAATTCTAACGCTTCTTTATATTTACCAAGTGATGCTAAACGAATGTACCCTTGAACCGAAATATGCGCAGGACACTCTGTTTTACATGGACTTGTACCACTATCCACAACATCCTTACGATTCGTACGATAATCAGGATTATATTTTTCAGGTCCCCACTTCATATCGCGAGGTGTTTCGACTTTAGCTTGTTTAATTGGATTAATCGTATATAATTTTTGACCTAATTTAGCCGCATTGGTTGGACAATTCTCAACACATTCACCACACGCAACACACTTCTCAGGATCTACATGCGCAACATAATTTGAACGCACCATATCCGAATTCTTGAACATTGACGCAATACGCATCGCATAACATGAACATCCGCAGCAGTTACAAATCGCATGGGTTTTACCTGAACCATCAAGATTTGGAATTTGGTGCATTAAACCATTTTCTTCTGCACGTTTAATTATTTCAAGTGCTTCTTCACGGGTAATTTCTTTACCACGACCCGTACGAATATAGTATTCTGCCGCATGATCCATTTGAATACACATATCTTCTTTTAAATGCCCACAACCTTCTCCAATTGCCTCACGTGATGTACGACATGAACAATCAGATACTGAGAAAATATGCGCGTCATTTAAGTATTTCGAGACTTCTTCATATGATGCACGACGTGTTTCACCTTGAATTGCAGTTTCAATTGGGATGACACGCATAACGCCAACCCCAACTGGGAATTTACCAACACTCATTGGTCCAACAACACGTCCATACTCTTCAAATGCACGCGCAATTTGAGGATATTTACGAACATTTTCTAGATTATTACACATCATTTCCATAATGCCTGGAACCCATGTGTCATACCAATACTTATCTACACCATCTTTTTTATTGACAAAACAAACACCTGCCATCGCAAGTTCCCAACAAAGCTTCTCAGTTAATTCAACTGATTTACCACAACGTTTCGCTAATTCTTCTGCACTGAGTGCTTTTCTAAATTCCATTACTAAAGCAACTTCAGCCATTTCATCACTAACAACTGGTTCCATAATGTAATAACGTGGATCACTCGCTGTTATTGCGCCTTTGGAACCCATCTTCTTATTACTAACCTTATTCGCAAACTCCAATACTTTTAACTTCACTTGATTATTGTCCATATTATTCCTTCCAAGTTCTCACTTCGTGACGTAACCATTCTGCGAATTCATCCAAACCTTCACCTGTACGTGCGGAGATAGGGATTATTTTTATATTAGGATTAATCTTTCTAACTCTTGATATACACAGTTCTAAATCAAAATCGAACACATTTAACACATCAATTTTATTAATTAATAGAACATGACAAATTGAGAACATTAGTGGATATTTAAGGGGTTTATCATCACCCTCTGGAACACTAAGAATCATCGCATTCTTACTTGATCCTGTATCAAACTCCGCAGGACACACCAAATTCCCAACATTTTCAAGAATCACTAAGTCACATTCATCTACTCCTAATCCATCAAGACCTTGTTTAGTCATATCCGCATCTAAATGACACATGCCACCAGTATGAAGTTGAATGACTTTCACACCCGTCTTCGCAATGGTATGCGCATCGACATCTGAATCAATATCTGCCTCCATAACACCAATCTTAAATTCATCTTTTAAACGATTGATTGTTTGCGTTAAGGTTGTTGTTTTACCTGATCCAGGTGATGACATTAGATTCAGTAAAAACCGCTTATCTTTCTTTAATGATTCACGTAATAAATCAGCTTGTTTATTATTATTCTCAAATACACTTTCTTTTATCTCTAGAATTCTAAATTGCGTCATAATCACTCTTTCTGAGTCTTATCACTCTAATTGTGATAATATTAACATAACAATTGTTATGTTACAATATGTGATTTAATAAACAAGTAAATATTTTATTAAAATAGGGTTATATGTTACACTTTGAAAGAGGTTAAATATGGCAGAAGAACTAATTATCGACAAAAAGAAACAACTCCTTGATGCGGCACTTCATGTGTTCGCAACGCAAGGTTTCGAAAAAGCAAGCATGCGTGAGATTGCGGCAAATGCAGGACTTACAACTGGTGCGATTTATTATCATTATAAAAACAAAGATGATTTGTATTATGACGCAGTCAAAGAATCTGCCTATTTCGTACATAAATTATCTGAAAAAGATAAAGATAGTAAACTAAAAACGAACCAAGAAATGTTCGAAGAAATAAGCACAAATGTACGAGATCGTATGTCAAAAGAGATTGAACAACGTCTATTAATTTTATTAACAGCTTATGCAATCACTAAAGGTGGTCGTATTAAAGAGAAATATCGTTTAGACTATAATGAAATTATTGATAAAGTCGCAAAACTCTATTTCTATGCGTTCGGGGTAGAAAATCAAGCATGTCAAAAGCGTATTGCGGCAATCCTTGTCGCAGCACTTGATGGAGTTGCCTTACAATATTCGTTAGGAGTATTAGATATTAACGATGAAGTATTTAAAGATACATTCGTGAATTTCTTTGCCCAAAGTATCCCTATTTATATCAAACAATATTCTAATCAGTAAGTACGTAAAACGTACTTTTTTAATGAAATTTAATCAATCAAAATAAAAAACCGTTATTCAACGGTTTCTCCAAACAAGTCATATTCTTCAACACGATTAATTCTGACGGACACAAAACTACCCTTTTTAAGCAAACGATTGGATGTAAAGATTACTTCTCCATCCACATCATCAGGTGCACTGTGTACAGAGCGTCCATGATATAACAGCGATTTAGGATCGCGTGATTCTACGCATACTTCTATTTCTTCATTCAACCATTCTTGCATCTTCTCGTAAGAGATATGTGATTGAAGACGCATCAAACGATGATAACGATCTTCTTTTACACTCTTCTCAATCGCATCATCCATTGAATACGCAACAGTATCTTCTTCAGGTGAATATGTAAACGCACCTAATCGATCAAACTTAACCTCTTCCACAAAATCCAATAATTCTTGGAATTCCGCTTCAGTTTCACTTGGGAATCCGACAATGATGGTAGTACGAAGAATTGCCTTAGGGAATACTTCTTTTATATTTTTAATGACACGACGAATATCTTCAATCGTTCCTTTTCGATTCATTAATTTCAATAAACGATTATTCGCATGTTGGATAGGAATATCAAAATAAGGTAATACTTTTTCATTGCGTTTCATCGCATCCAATATTTCAGGTGTAATCGCATCTGGATATTGATAGAGTAAACGTAACCAATGAAAACCATCGATCTTATTTAACTCATCTAATAAACGAGGTAATAAACTTTGTCCTTTATCTAAACCATAACGTGAAGTATCTTGGGCAATAAGAACACATTCTTTAACCCCATTATCCGCTAACTTAATCGCTTCTAACAATAAATCATCCATTGGATATGAATTCATATCACCACGAATTAAAGGAATAGCACAATATGTACAACGATTACTACATCCTTCCGCAACCTTTAAATAAGCTGTATGTTTTGCGGTACTTTGAAGACGTTCTTGTTTACCATAGATAACTTTGAAATCAGTGTGTAATGTTTCACTCAAAATTTCATTGATTCTTGGATAATCTTGTATTCTCACCCAAGCATCTACTTCAGGTAATGCATCAATTAAATCTTGATGGTAACGTTGAACTAAACAACCTGTCACTATCAAGTTTTTACAATTATGTTTTTTATAATCCGCTAATTCAAGAATCGTTTCAATTCCCTCTTGTTTTGCTGGTTCAATAAATCCACATGTATTTATTACAATCGTATCTGCTTCTTTTAAGTTCGTTACGACTGTATGATCATTCGCTTTAAACCAACCCAATAAATTTTCAGAATCCACAAGATTCTTACTACATCCCAACGATACTAATCCTACTTTCATATTACGAGTCCTTTTCTTCTAAATCCTTCTAAGATTTCATCTTCACTCATTGGGCAATGTGTATTACCAATACGAATATAACGTTTACTTTGTCCGTAAAAATCAGATCCACAAGTCACAAGTAATTTACGTTTAAGCGCATATTCCACATAGAACACATTCTGAAACTCAGAATGATATGAGCTATAGGCTTCAATCCCATCTAATCCTAAATGAACTATCTCATTAAGTAAAGAACTATCTTCTTTTATACTATTACCAGGATGAGATAAAACAGCTAATCCCCCGGATAAATGAATTTGATTTATTACCTCAGCGATTGTTGGAAGATCACATCGAACAAACGCATCTTTTCCAAACGCCATGGAATCTTGAATAAATATCGCATGATTAGGCGTTGCTAAACCACCTGAAATATAAGGCTTTAATGATTTATTATCCACCGCATTAGGTTGAGTTAAGATATACTTCGCAATAAACTTAGGATTCATCGTGTATTTATCAAAGAATATTTCAAAGTCACTCATTGAAAGTTCTAAATCATACATTTTATTCAACGCAACAATTCGCTCTCTTAATGCATCTCGTTGAGCTTTCTTCACACGTAAGTGTAAATCTTGAAACCAATTAAACTGTGGATCTATTCCATATCCTATGATATGTAATTCCATGTCACCATAGACACAGGTACACTCAATGGCTGGAATCCACTTTATATTGGAATATGTACGATAGGTTTCAACTTGTTTAGCTGATTCAATATTATCGTGGTCCGCAATTGAAGCTAACCCTAAACCAGCTTCTTCAGCTTTCTTAAATAAATCTAATACACTAAATTCCCCATCCATGGAATAATGCGAATGAATATGTAAATCAACCTTACCCATGATATACTCCTTTTTATTTACGGCTTAAACGCCATGGTAAATATAAAATAAACCATACAACAAACAATAGTACAACGGTTAATCCAATGTACCCAGGATTCCCTACCCATTGTTCAAAAATGACTAATGGAGAACCAGGTGACGGATAATTAAGAAAGAAAAAGTTTGTGCCATATTGTTTATTAAAGTAATACAAACCAAAACAAATTAAGAAGAATAAGATAAATACCTGAGGTAATAACTTTTCATTTGGTTTAAGCTCTTGACTCCAAATTAACATAACAATATAACCCATGAGTAATCCATGCATCACAAAGCTATGAATCGATTGAAAATGCAATACTGGGTAAACCAACCAATCCGCAAACAGAAGCGCCATAAGTGCACCGATTAATCCCATCGCATATAGACTTTCTTTTACTACTTTATTCTTCGTAAAAGCATGGAACAAGATTAATACTTCCGTTAATCCACATAGATGTAACGGAAGTAATCCAAGTTCATATCGACCTAATACAAGATAAATAATTTGACGTAATAATTCAAAGAAAATAATAAACAACGCAAAACTTTTCTTGAACTGTTTCTTTTGATAAGGACGTAAACGAGTATAAAAAATACTCAATAATACGATAAACACGACAATCGCACCTAACCAAAGTAAATGAGTACGACCATATAAGCTTAATCGCATACTTTCTGGGATTTGTTGCTCAGACGCAAAGAAATAATCCATAATATCCCCCTTTATTAATCGAGATCAACACCTTTTGAAGCGATAACTTTCTTATACCAATAGAAAGAATCCTTACGATAACGATTCAAAGTGCCATTACCTTGATCATCACGATCGACGTAGATAAATCCATAACGTTTCTTCATTTCACCTGTTCCAGCTGAAACTAAGTCGATACAACCCCAAGGAGTAAAGCCCCAAAGTTCAACTCCATCTTCAATTGCTTCACGCATTTGTACAATGTGTTGTCTTAGATAATCAATACGATATGGATCATGAATGGTATTATCACTTTCAAGCACATCTTTTGCGCCTAAACCATTTTCTACAATCATCAATGGAATTTGGTAACGATCATACAACTCATTTAAGAAATAACGTAACCCTTTCGCATCAATACCCCATCCCCAATCAGATGCTTTAATGTATGGATTAGGTGCTCCGAAGAACATATTACCTGCTAATTTACTAAGTACTTCAGGATCTGTTGTTTGCGTTCCAGTCGCATAGTAACTGAACGAATAGAAATCGACAACGCCTTCTTTCATGATACGTGCATCATCCGCTTCTTGATGTATTTCAATCCCATTTTCTTTAAAGAAACGTTTCGCAAAACCGGGATAATAACCACGAACCATCGTATCACCACACAGGAAATTACCCATTTGCATATATTGTTGGTTCTTTAAAACATCATCAGGATTACATGTTAATGGATATGCGATAGAACCTGCCACCATACATCCAATTTTGAACGCTGGATTGATTTCATGACCAAGTTTAACTGTTAGTGCGGATGCCACAAATTGATGATGTAAGCCTTGGAAACGCGCTTGTTGGTGTTCCTTCGATTCTTTCATCGCAAATGCACTCTCATCTTCAGGTAGAATACCTCCACCCATATAACCACCCATCGACATACTCAATACATTTATTTCATTGAATGTTAACCAATATTTAACTAAATCCTTGTATTCATTCATTACAGTCTTCGCATAACGTACAAAGAACTCAATCACTCTACGATCTGCCCAACCATTGTATTTTAATGTTAATGCATAAGGCGTTTCATAGTGAGATAGTGTAACCAAAGGTTCAATCCCATGTTTCTTACAGAATTCAAATACTTTACGATAATGATCGATACCCGCTTGATTTGGAACTAAATCATCTCCATTTGGATAGATTCTTGCCCAGTTAATCGATAAACGATAGACATTAAATCCCATTTCCGCAAATAAAGCGATATCTTCTTCATATCTGTGATAATGATCAATCGCAATATGACTAGGAAAGAATACATCACTTGTAATATCTTTTTTAAATAAACGTGGAGTCGTGTGTGACCCAGCTGTCATATGATCCGCTGAACTCTCACCCTTACCATCTGTTACATATGCACCTTCACATTGGTTCGCTGCCGTAGCACCTCCCCATAAGAAATTTTTAGGAAATTCTCTGTTCATAGTTTTTACCTCATATGTTTATATTATACCGTATTCTTCAATAAAGCATAAAAAAACCTGTCTTCAACAGGATCGTTTATAAATGGTGGCTCCGGCCAGAATTGAACTGGCGACACACGGATTTTCAGTCCGTTGCTCTACCTACTGAGCTACAGAGCCAATTGGTTGCGGGGGAAGGATTTGAACCAACGACCTCCGGGTTATGAGCCCGACGAGCTACCAGACTGCTCTACCCCGCGATGTATATATAAATTTTAGAAATATGTGATGGCGGAGGAAGTGGGATTCGAACCCACGCATGCTCTCACATCTGCTAGTTTTCAAGACTAGTCCCTTAAACCGCTTGGGTATTCCTCCAATGAAACTGGTGGACCCTGTAGGACTCGAACCTACGACCTACCGGTTATGAGCCGGCAGCTCTAACCAACTGAGCTAAGGGTCCAAAATTGGTAGCGGGAGTGAGACTCGAACTCACGACCGACCGGGTATGAACCGATTGCTCTAGCCAACTGAGCTATCCCGCCGTTAAATAAAAATTGCATGGTCGGGATGACAGGATTTGAACCTGCGACCCCTTGATCCCAAATCAAGTGCACTACCAAGCTGTGCTACATCCCGAGTCATTTTTTTGGCGCGCCTAGCAGGAGTTGAACCCACAACCTTTTGATCCGTAGTCAAACGCTCTATCCAATTGAGCTATAGGCGCATAGTCTAATAATAAGGCACCAAATATTCTTCTCTGAAACATGCAATGGTGGGGATGGTGGGACTTGAACCCACACGATGTTACCATCAACGGATTTTAAGTCCGTTGCGTCTGCCTATTCCGCCACATCCCCATTGGAGGTTCCTGTCGGATTTGAACCGACGGTCACAGAGTTGCAGTCTATTGCCTTACCACTTGGCTAAGGAACCGTGTAAACGGTGCCTTTTTATTATAACAAACTATGATTAAATTGCAAGACGAAACTAAACTTTTTTTAAAAATCGAATATTTACTTTTTATTCCGTAATTTTTGCGATAATTGCGTTTGTTACGACACATATTATACTTCATTTTTTCCAAAAGAAAACGACTATTTTACAAATATTTAAATAAAAAAAAGAGTGGTTTAATTTAACCACTCTAAATTACTATTGTGCTTTTACGCGAGTCCACTTATCTGTTAAGACTTCCTTCAATGCATCATTGTATTTATACTCTTCATCTAATGGATTATCCATACGAGGACCATACGCAATATTGCCTTCATAATCGCCACCAGCACCTGTTACAGCTTCAAACGCTGCAATAACAGGAGAAGTATAGCCAACATAGATTGTGTTCTTAGTTGCTACTTCATTGTCTAACATGAAGTTAATCCATTTGTGAGCTAAATCAACTTCTTTAGCATTCGCAGGAATAATCATACTATCCATCCAAATATTTGTACCTTCTTCAGGAACATAGAATGACATATTTGGATTTTGTGAAATAACATATGCCGCATCACCAGAGAAATCCACAGCAAGATCTTTTTGTTCAGTAATCATATTATCAATGATTGTTTCATCGATATAAATTGGACGAGTTGTATTATTAACTTCTTTTAACCATTCAAACGCTGCTTCAATTTCTGCTTCATCTGTTGTATTAACAGAATAACCTAATGCTTTCTGCGCAACCATGAATGCATCACGTGCTGAGTCATAGATATAAATACGATCAGTATATTTAGGATTCTTTAAGATATTCCATCCTTCAGCTTCAAGATCCGCTAAATCAACAGTTTGTGTATTGTAGATAATACCAATGTTACCCCAGAAATAAGGAACACTATAGGTATTATTTGGATCAAAAGGACGATTTAGTAAATCAGGATATACATTTGATAGATTCGTAATCTTTGTAAGATCAATTGGTTGTAAGAAATCTTCCGCAATTAAACGTTCAACCATATGATCAGTTGGAACTAATACATCATAGTATTCTCCACTTTGGATTTTTGTATACATCAATTCATTGGAATCGTAGTTATCATAAATAACTCTTACATCGTACATATCTTCAAATTCTGAAATAACTGTATCATCGATATAAGCACCCCAATTATAAACTTTTAATACTTTTTGTTCATTGGAAGAACATCCTGCCAATGTGAGTAAAGCAACAACTAATGTTAAGAGTATTTTTTTCATTTTCTTTCCTTACTGAGCTTTAATTTTTAGCCAAAGATCTGACATCTTTACTTTTAGCTCTTCATCATATTTAAACAATTCATCTGATGCATAATCCGTACGCACTGCATACGCTTCATTACCAGCATAATCTCCTTCATCGGATATCATATATTCCCACACTGCTTTATGAACCGTAGAATAACCTACTTCAAGTGTATTGCGTGATTGAGCATCTTCACTTAACATAAACGCAATCCAAGCATTCGCTAATTCAGGATTTTCTGCATTCGCTGGAATAACCATGTTATCAATCCAAAGGTTTGTGCCTTCTTCTGGCGCATAAAATGCCATATCTTCATTTTCATCTACAATATAAGCCGCATCACCTGAATAAACTACTGCGATCGATTTATTGCCTGCAATCATGTTATCAATAACATCATCCGTAACATAAATCGGTTCCATTGTCGTATTCAATTGAGTTAACCATTCAAATGCTTCATCAAGTTGTGAATCTATTTTTGAATTTGCGGAATAACCTAGTGCTTTTAACGCAACCATAAAGGCATCGCGTTCTGAATCATAAAAGTACAAAGCACCTTTATATTTTTCGTTTAATAAGATATTCCAACCATCTTCTAAATCTTTTGTATCAACTTTAGTCGTATCATACAAAATACCCACATTGCCCCAGAAATAAGGAGCACTATATTCATTGTTTGGATCAAAGTTTTGATTCAATACATTGGGTAATACATCATTTAAACTTACTACTTTTTTATCTAACTTCTGTAATAGATTTTCTTCGATTAATCGTTGAACCATATAATCTGAAGGAACTATTACATCATATTTTTCACCACTCATTAATTTTGTGTACATGGATTCATTACTATCGAACTCATCATACACAACTCTAACGTTATACTCTTCTTCAAACTCATCAATCAAGGTAGCGTCCATATACACGCCCCAATTAAATACTTTTAAGGTTTTTGTCTCACTGTTGCATCCTGCTAGCATAAACGCTAGGACAAGGATTAGCATACTTAATTTTTTCATTCTGCCTCCTTTAGTTCTTTCTTCGCAATATAAGGATATAAATTAACTACTAATAATACGATTGTAATAATCACAACCAATATCGTTGATAGTGCATTAATCGTAGGATTAATACGTTTAGACATTGTATACACTAAGATTGAGATATTCTTAACACCATTACCACTTACAAAGTAAGAAATAACGAAGTCATCGAAGGACATTGTAAACGCAATGAGTGCACCAGAGACAATCCCTGGAGTAATCATAGGCACAATAACCTTCCATAGCGCTTGAAGAGGAGTCGCCCCTAAATCTAGTGCTGCTTCCGCAATATCTGGATCCAAACGTCTTAAACGAGGTAATACACTTAATATGACATACGGTGTACTAAATATAATATGTGCAAGTAACATCGTCATAAATCCTTTTTCGATATTCAATGAAGAATACAGTAACATTAACCCAATCGCCGTAACGATTTCAGGATTTAGGATTGGAAAGTTATTTACACTTAAGACTAATTCTTTAACTAAACGACGTGATTTCGAAATACCAATCGCAGCCAAAGTCCCCATCACAGTTGCGACAAAGGTTGAAATAAGCGCAATGGTAATTGTCGTTGTAATAGCTGTCATCATTTCACGATTCTCAAACAAAGCTTTATACCATTGAAGTGAGAACCCTGACCATGAGGTCAATGATCTTGAATCATTAAATGAGAAGATCATCAAACTAAGGATTGGAAGATAGAAGAAGGCTAGAATACCAAACATCATGAAGAATTTCGCTAAATTATGTTTCTTAATGCCTACCATAATTTACCTCCTTCAACACTTGCCGTATCCGACGCATCACGATCAATCTTACGTGTAAGAATCATCGATCCCATAATAATCATCGCCATAATCAATGAAATAGCACTACCAAAGTTCCATTCACCTACTGTAATAAATTGGTTTTCAATTAAGTTACCAATTAACATATACTGACCGCCTCCTAAGAACTTAGGAATGACGAAGGTACTAACAGCCGGTAAGAACACCAATGTAATCCCAGAAATAACACCAGGCATTGATAAAGGTAATACAATACGTAAGAATGTTTGAACTGGATTCGCTCCTAAATCATGACTTGCATGAATTAATGCACGATCGAGTTTAGCTAATACGGTATAGATTGAAATAATCATAAACGGTAAGAAGTTATATACCATCCCTAACATTACCGCAAAATCGGTATACATCATCTTTATCGGTTCAAGTCCTAAAAACTCAAAAATCGAATTTAAGATACCACCATCGGACAAAATACTAATCCAAGCATAGGTACGAACTAACATATTAATCCACATTGGAAGTGTAATTAATAAGATAAGTAAGGTTTGTGTACGTTCGCTTGTATTTGAGATGATATACGCAATTGGATAACCAATTAAGATACATAGGAATGTTGTGATAAGCGCAACTTCAAGTGATTTGAATAATACTTTGATAAAGACTGGATCAAAGAATCTTAGGAAGTTATCTAATGTGAAACGGAATGCCATTAATGCATTACCATGTTCAGTAAATGCATAAAGAACAATCAGTAACATCGGAACTACGATAAACAAGGACATCCAAAATATATAAGGTTTAACTAAACTTGCATAACCTTTCATATTAGTACGTTCCCATCTTATACATAATGTGAATGTCTTCTGGGAAGAAGTGTAATCCTACCTCCTTATCCACCTCTACTTTATCAGTAGTATGAATAATCCATTCACGGTACGGTGTTTCAACCACAACTTCAAAGTGAACTCCCTTAAATATCGTAGATTTAATAAAACCTTTAATACGTCCCATATCAATTGGAACAATATCAATATCTTCAGGACGTAAGACAATATCCACTTCTAAGTTATCTTCAAATCCATAATCAATACATTCAAATACTTGATCATCAAATTTAACTTTATAGTCTTCCAACATAACACCATCAATAATATTCGATTCCCCAATAAAATCAGCTACGAAGCGATTCTCAGGTTCGTTATAAATATCGGTTGGTGTCCCTATTTGTTGGATTTCTCCAGCATTCATAACAACGATCGTATCAGACATGGTTAATGCTTCTTCTTGGTCATGTGTAACATAGATGAAGGTAATTCCAACTTCTTGTTGGATCTTCTTTAACTCAATCTGCATTTCTTTACGCAATTTCAAATCAAGTGCACCTAAAGGTTCATCTAATAATAGAACCATCGGTTCGTTAACTAATGCACGTGCAATCGCAACACGTTGTTGTTGACCACCCGATAACAAAGTAACTGGACGATCTTCATAGCCTTCAAGGTTTACGAGTTTTAACATCTTACGAACTTTTTGTTCGATTGTATTTTTATCTTGTTTTTTGATACGTAAACCAAACGCAATATTATCAAATACATTCATATGCGGGAATAATGCATAACGTTGAAATACAGTATTAATCTCACGCTTGTACGGAGGAACATTGCTTATTTCGATATCATCGAAATACACATGTCCTTCATTTTGGGATATAAATCCACCTAATATTCTAAGTAAAGTTGTTTTACCACAACCACTTGGTCCAAGTAGCGTTACAAATTCATTTTCATGAATCGATAAGTTAATTCCTTTTAAAACTAAACTGTCATTAAAGCTTTTTACAATGTTTTGAAATTCAATCAGTTTTCGCATATGTGCCTCCTAGAAAATTGGTGGGTTACAAACCCATAATACTTTAGCGTCAGACTTGGTATCGTTAAGAATGTAATGGTCGTGCATTCCTTTTATATAGAATGTTTGACCTTTCTTAACTGTATGTTTTTTGTTATTGATGACTAAACTGATTTTCCCATTTAGTACATAACCAAATTCTTCTCCATTATGAGGGGTTATCACAGCCGATCTTTGATCTGGCTTTAATTCCAACATAATCGGTTCCATATCATTTTTCTGTGCATTTGGCACAATCCAATGAATGGTGTAATCCTCTTTTTCATCCACAAAGAAATCTTCTTGAGCAAAAACGAGTTTTTCATCTCTTTCTTCTTTAAAAAACTGTGCAAGATTAATCCCTAGCGCTTCGACAATATCACTGAGTGTCGCAATCGATGGTGAAGTAAGATCTCTTTCTACTTGAGAAATAAATCCCTTACTCAACTCACAACGACTTGCCAACTCTTCGAGTGTTAGTTTGTTCTGCGTCCGTAATTGTTTAATTCTTTGTCCAATTTCCATCAGTTTCCTCTGTTTAGTTTTACTAAACTATTTAGCGTTTTATACTAAACACAAAGTACATTATAAAACATTTTTTCTCAAATGCAATATTTATAATCAATTATTTTTATGAATTATAAAACAGTTAATTAACCAGTCAAATCCTAGACATAAATCCATTTTTTAACAAGTACTCTAATCACTTAAAATATATACCTATTTTAAAAATAATGCATTAAATTCAATCGCTTAAAAACATATCTTAAATATCTCTTTTTCTTTAATATTTTTCACTCTATCGAAAAACGCAATAAAAAAAGAAGCTTTCGCTTCTTAGTTTACATAGGCTCTTTGAATGAATTTTTCAAGCATCGCTTTGGATTGGAATCCAACAACTTGACCAACGACTGTGCCATCCTTAAACAATAATAGTGTAGGGATAGACATTACATTATAACGTTGTGCTAAAGCTTGTTCGACATCGACATCGACAGTTATAATTTTAACTTTGCCTTCTAATTCTTTGGATAATTGTTCAAGAACAGGAGCGATCATTTTACAAGGGCCACACCATTCAGCTGAGAAATCTACCAATACTACACCTTTTTTAGTTGTTGAATCAAATTCTACCGCATTTACAGTTTTCATATACGTTCCTCCGTTTTTTATCCCTTTGAGTATATCAATATTCTAAATCATTTACGCTCAATATGCTCACTTATTTAAAACGAACTTCTCAACCGCATAAGCTACACCATTTTCTGCATTCGTCTTAGTGGTAAATTTCGCTAAGGATTTGATACGATCATTCGCATTTCCCATCGCAACGCCATGTGGAAACGCTGATATCATCGTCACATCATTATCTGAATCACCCATCGTTAATACTTCATCATCATTAATACCATGAATTTCCATGATTTGCTTAATGCCTACAAGTTTTGTTAAACCTTTAGGACAAATATCAATCCAGTTATCTGAAACGCGCATGACTTCGAAATGCCCATCAAACGCTTCCATTAATTCTTGATAACTCTTATCTAAACTTAACTTCGTATGAGCTAAACCAATTTTATCGTAATTAGTTGTAATATCGTTCGCATCATTAATTATCTTAACTTCTTGCGTTTTTAGAAAACCAAATAAGCTAAAGATATGAATACGTCCTAATATTGGTTTGAAATGAGGAAGTATTTTGATTAAGAAACGATAAATATCACGATAAACCCTTAAATTTTTGGGGGAATAAAACGCAAAACCAGTATCACCATCCATTACAAACTGTAGATGATGTTTCTGTGCAAAGGCTAAAACTTGTTTCGCATCTTCGATTGTAATATAACCATTAATTGTTGTTTTACCTGTTTTAACATCGATTAAGCGTTGGCCATTATTCATAACCATATAGCCATTATACTGATCCATCTTCAAGAGTGGTATGAATTGATGTGTGCTATCATATCCACGTCCTGTAGCTAATGCAAGGATACAACCTTGTTTTTGAGCTTCGATAAGAGCTTGTTGGTTTTCTTTAGATACAGATTTAAATTTTGTTAAAAGTGTACCATCTAAATCCGAAACGATTAATTTAATCATGCTTAATTAAAGATGCGGCTTCCTTATCTAACACAACAATAACATCTGGATGACTTTGTAAGATTGTACAAGGAACTTCTTCACGAATCTTTCCTTCTAACATTTCTTTAATCGCAACCGCTTTATTTTTTCCAGACGCAACTAATAATATTTTCTTAGCACGTAAAATATCTTGAATACCCATTGTTATAGCGAAATGAGGTACATCATCAATTGATCCAAAGAAACGTGCGTTATCTTGACGTGTTTCATCTTTTAGACGTACAACATGAACCGTTGATTCAAAACTTGTACCTGGCTCATTAAATCCAATGTGTCCATTTGAACCAATACCGAGTAATTGTAAATCTTGTGGATTTTGTTTTAACATTGCTTCATATTCTTCTGCCACATCTTCAAGTGAACCTTCACCTTTTGGTAAATGTACATTCTCTAGATTAAAATCAACATGTTTAAATAGATGTTCAAACATGAAATGGTAATAACTTTGATCATGGTTCTTACTTAATCCAACATATTCATCTAAGTTAAAGCTTTGTACATTTTTAAATGATAATCCGTTTTTATGTGCTTCAACTAAGCGTTTGTACAAACCTACAGGACTAGAACCAGTTGCTAAACCAAGCGTTACTTTATCTTGCTTAACAACCTCTTCCATTACTTCAAATGCCTTTTGACTTAAACCCTCATAATCATCAAACACGAATACTTTAAACATGTTTCTCTCCTTTATTGCCCTTTGGGATTATTTGATACGATGTAGTAAATTGCTTATTAGAATCTAAGAATAATGTTCCTTCACGATCTTTGAACTCCCCATAGAAAGGTTCAAAATCATCGTGACCATACCAAGGTTCTATACATATAAAGTTAGACTTTGGTTTCTTCCAGAACGCTAACCAACGATATCCAAACACACTTACATCTAGATAATTACTCTGATCATGTAATCTAACATAACTTGATTTAACATTATCTAAGACAAGTGTTGGTGTTGATTCAAAGAATTGATCGGTGAAATCTAAATATTGATTGCCTTCCACCCGTAGAATCGACTCAGGTAGATTATCTTCTTTTTGAAGAAACTCGATAGGTATTGCCTTATCACTTCCATTATTTGTATGTAAGAAGGCAGGATGTAAACCGAAATTAAATGGCATTATACGATTAGAATCATTGGTTATACGATAGATAATATCAATCGATGCTTGGTTTAATCGATACTCAACTTCTAATGTAAATTCATATGGGAATTGACTTAAAGTCATTTCATTTGATTTAAACTGTAAGATTATCTTTTCAGATGTATGTTCAATACATGTGAATAATGCATGTCGTGTAAATCCATGATTACCAATGGCGTATTCTTTTCCATCGATATGTAGTTTCTTATCATAGGTATTCCCAATAAGTGGGAACAAGATTGGATTACGTTGTGACCAGAATTCTGGATTCGCATTCCATATCCATTCCTTATGATTTACTTTATCAAATAATGAATGCATCTCTGCCGCTTGTAAATCAACTTTTAAATAAATCGTTTCATTTTCTAAGATCATTTAGCTTTCTCCAATAGACTTCGTTTTGGCACTCTTAATCTTAATCCTTTTTCCATGATTCTGAATTCTATTTCTTTTTCAGGATAGACTTCACCATCACATTGCGTATTAATCGTTTCTTCACTTAATAAATGGAATTGTTTTACCTTATAGAATTTTACGATATCTTCATGGATATGTTTTCCTACTTTATATTTAGGAAGTAGTGTTAATATTCTGAGTAAGCCCGTATCATTTATAACACATAAATCAAGATAACCATCTTGGATGGATGCCATTGGTGTAGGTGTGAATCCTCCCCCATAGTTCTGCCCATTCATAACTGCAGTTAGTAAAGATTGTACATGCAATACTTTATCTTCAAATGTAATGGTAAATTTAAGTGGTTTACGCTTCAATAATAACGGAAATATCGCTAAAACATACGATAAACTCTTTATAAATGGATATTTAACTTTCAACTCATGCGCAAGTATTCCAATATCCGCATCCAATCCCATCGTTGAACAGTTCAGAAATTTACGTTGATTGGACATACCGTAATCAACCAAACATTCCTTGCCCTCAATCGTCTCAATAATGAGCTTCTCAATTGGCATATCTGGAATTTGAAACATTCTTGTGAAATCATTCCCTGTCCCAAGTGGTAATATCGCAAGCGATACCCCTTCATTCAACCCATTCAATACTTCATTTGCAGTCCCATCTCCACTTAGTGAATAAACACAAACATTGTCTTTCTGTGTATATTTTCGTGCTAACTCAGTCGCATGGCCAGGATATTGCGTTAATAGAATCTCATAATCCATTGGATGTACTTTAAAATAATCTTCGATTAGAGGAATATAATTTGCCGCATGTTGGTTTCCCGACATCGGATTGATAATAAAAATGTGTCGCATATATGTTTATTTTAAAGCTTTACACACTTAAAATAAAGGACTATTAACGTATAGTCGTAAATGTCACAAAATATATGCATAAAAGTTCAAATAATTTTAGATTTGTAAAGAAAAAGCGGATTAAGATTTCTTCTTTCCGCTTGATCGATGTGTATTATGTGAACTGACTTTTTGTTCATTTGGTTTTGGAGATCGACGTTCATGATGTGCATTGGATTTCATTGGTTTAATCAAACAATGTGATCCAAACCCTACTAGATCCAATCGATTCGCTTGTCTTAGTGCTTCAAACACAAGACTTTGGTTTTGTGGGTAGGTAAACTGTAATAATACACGTTGAAGTGTTTTATCTTTTGAAGTCTTCGCCACAAATACTTTTTCTTTCGTAAAAGGATTCTTCTCTGTATAGTACATACATGTGCTTACTGTAAATGGTGTAGGATAGAAATCTTGGACTTGTTGAGGTGTGTGCTTAATCTTCTTTAGATAAAGCGCTAATTCAATCGCATCTTTTAATTCACTACCAGGATGAGAAGAAATCATGTATGGAACTAAGAATTGATTTTTATTGAACTCTTCATTCTTCTTTTCATATTTATTAACAAATGCTTCATATAATTGACGTTTTGGTTTGCCCATTAAATCAAGTACACGTTCTGATATATGTTCTGGCGCAACTTTTAATTGACCTGAAATGTGATGTTGAACCAATTCATTAAAGAATGTTTCATCTTTATCATACATTAGATAGTCGTAGCGAATTCCTGAGCGAACAAATACTTTTTTCACTTTAGGAAGTGCACGCAATTGTCTTAAGGTATGAAGATAATTTGAATGACTAACTTCAAGTTGTTTACAAGGATCAGGGTGAAGACATTCTTTTAACTGACATGTCCCGAGTTTGAGTTGTTTCTGACACGATACTTGATTAAAGTTCGCAGTTGGACCCCCTACATCATGAATAAACCCTTTAAAGTTATCCATAGCGGTAATCTTCTTCGCTTCTTCTACCAATGAATCTGTACTACGACTGCTAATCATACGACCTTGATGTGCTGTTAATGCACAGAAATTACATGAACCAAAACATCCACGATTACTGATTAATGAGAATTGAACCTCTTCGATTGCAGGTATCTCTGTATATGAAGGATGAATTAATCGTGTAAATGGTAATCCATATACCCAATCCATTTCTTCTTGTTTAAGCGCAAAACATGGTTTGTTTTGCACGACCGCCACATTCCCATACATTTCAACTAGTGGTTTAGCCGTAAATGCGTCAGTATTTCGATATTGAAGTAAGAAACTTTCACTAAACTTGTCTTTATCTTTCTTCGTTTCCGAAAATGGAGGCAACATAATCGCATCTCCTGGTAATTCAAGTGTTTTTGTCTTCCATACTGTTCCACGAACATAGGTTATATCTTCAATCGCAATCCCAGAACGCATTGCCTCTGCGACTTCGATAATACTATTTTCAGCCATTCCATAAATTAATAAATCAGCTGTAGAATCCATTAAGATAGAATTACGTACTGTATCATCCCAATAATCATAGTGTGATAAACGTCGAAGTGACGCTTCAATCCCGCCAATAATGACAGGAACATTAGGCATAACTTTACGAATCCATTGACTGTATACAATCGTAGCGCGATCAGGTCGCTTACCCATTACCCCTTTATCGGTGTAATTATCTTTGATACGACGTTTTTTATTAACTGAATAATGATTTACCATCGAATCAATATTTCCAGATGTAACTAAATAGCCTAAATTCGGTTTACCATATTGAAGTAAATCATCATTCTTCTTCCAATCAGGTTGTGGACAAATCGCTACTGTAAATCCATGTGCCTCTAATACTCGAGAAATAATGGCTGCGCCAAAAGACGGATGATCCACATACGCATCTCCGCTAACCAAGACGAAATCGACTGTTTCCCAGCCTCTTTCTATCATTTCTTTTTTATTTATAGGATGCATTACCATCATTAAAAAACCGAAAAATCGGTTAGTTTATCACAATCTCGCCCCAAGCACTGGAGCTTATAGCAGCCGCATTCGCTTCATCCGTATCAATATGCATAGCGGGTGAGAATTTCTCACTGACACGAATGACAACATCACCAAACGTCATTGAACGTTCTGCGGTTTCAACTTTAACACTAACAACTTGTCCATTTGTAACACCTTGTGCAACTGCTGCCTCTGGAGTTAAATGTACATGTCGTTTTGCGACAATTAAACCTTCAGTTAGTGTAACACTACCTGCAGGACCAACAAGTTCAATTCCGGTTGTACCATGGATATTACCTGATTCACGAATCATAGCGCTTAATCCAAGTGTACGTGCATCGGATAATGAAATTTCAACTTGTGATGCATTACGACAAGGTCCTAGAATGCTAACACCTTTAATGGTTGTTTTTGGACCAACTAAATCAACACGTTCAGCTGATGCATATTGACCAGGTTGAGATAAATCTTTTTTAGGGGTTAATTCGTGTCCTGGACCGAATAGGATTTCTAAATGTTCTTTTGTTACATGCACATGTCGTGCGGATACTTCTACTAGTACTTTTTCTTTACTCATTTCTTCAAACTCCTTTTTTAACCCTTTTATTATAGTCAATTTTTGTTTATAATACAATCAGTGCGCACGTTAGAGTTTTTTGCTATCAAAGAAATTTGATTTGCGTTACAATATGACCAGGAGGAAAATAAAATATGCCTTTAGTATCAACCAAAGAAATGTTTAAAAAAGCCTACGAAGGCGGTTACGCAATTGGTGCTTTCAATGTTAATAACATGGAAATCGTTCAAGCAATCGTTGAAGCGGCAAATGAATTGAAGTCACCTGTTATTTTACAAGCTTCTAAGGGAGCTCGTGAATACGCTAATCCAGTTTATCTTAAGAAATTAGTGGAAGCTGCAGTAGAAACTAGCAATATTCCTATCGCTTTACACTTAGATCACGGAGATACATTCGAATTATGTAAATCATGTATCGACAGTGGATTTACTTCTGTTATGATCGATGGTTCTCATTTATCATTCGAAGACAATATTGCATTAACTAAGAAAGTTGTTGAATACGCTCATGCTCATGGTGTCACTGTAGAAGGTGAACTTGGACAATTAGCGGGTGTTGAAGATGAAGTTAGTGTTGAACACCACAGTTATACAAATCCTGATGACGTTGTTGAATTCGTTACTAAGACTGGTGTTGACTCACTTGCTATCGCAATTGGAACAAGCCACGGTGCATTCAAATTCAAACCAGGTCAAAATCCACAATTACGTTTTGATATTCTAGAAGAAATTTCAAACCGTTTACCTAACTTCCCTATCGTTCTACACGGTGCATCAAGCGTTTCTCAAGAATTCGTTAAACAAATTCAAGAAAACGGTGGAAGTCTACAAGACGCTATCGGTATTCCTGAAGAAATGTTACGTCAAGCTGCACGTTCTGCTGTTTGTAAGATTAACATTGACTCCGATTTACGTTTAGCATTCACTGCTGGTATCCGTAAAGTATTTACAGAAAAACCAGATGTATTTGATCCACGTACTTACTTAAAACCTGCTCGTGCTAACATAAAGGGTCTAGTTGCACACAAGATTAAGAATGTATTAGGTTCTGAAGGTAAAGCTGAGTAATTAATTAACTGTTAACTTTGTTAACAGTTTTTTTATCTCATTTGGTATTTCAGCCATTTTTAGCCTATACTTAGGTTAGAGGTCGAAATATGCAAAAACAATTCATTTTATTCATCCTTTTATCCATTCTAGTCGCTATTTTCGCAATAACTAACGCAAACGTCATGACTGTACAACTATTCTTATGGAGTTTTCAATTATCTGGCTCATTGGTTATCTTATTATCAGTAGCACTTGGTGCAGGATTAGTTCTATTATTTGGAATTTATCGTAGTTTTAAAACCAGAATGACAATTCGTGATTTAGAGAAGAATGTAAGTAATCTAAAGGTTCAACAAGAAACGTTAATTACTGAACATAAAAAAACACTTCAAGAAAATGAAGTGTTAAAAGCACAAGTTAATCAACTACAAAATGCAGTACCAAAACAAATAAGCGAGGATTAATCCTCGCTTTATTTTAGACTCAATGAATAATCGCCTTTATTCCACATTTCAAAATCCTTGTCTGTCGTTAATACAGAATGTGTATCACTGAGTTGTACCATATGACTATCATTATAAATAATCGTACTCATATCATACACAAAACGCTTACGTGTTTTCTCACTGTCTGGATCAGGATGTGGTATTGCGGAAAGTAATGATTTAGTATATGGATGAACAGGATGATTATAAACATCATCAACCGTTCCCATTTCCACAATATGACCTACATGCATAACTGCTACACGATCTGAAATATAACGAACCATGGATAAATCATGCGCAATAAACATATAAGTTAATCCTAACTCCTTTTGGAGTTTTTTCATTAGATTAATAACTTGCGCTTGGATGGATACATCAAGCGCAGAGATAATTTCATCCGCAATGATAAATTTAGGTTTAAGAATCAATGCACGCGCAACCCCAATACGTTGACGTTGACCTCCTGAGAATTGATGAGGGAAACGATTTATGTGATCCTCATGTAATCCAACACTCTTGAGTACTTCAAGTACTTTGTTTTTACGTTCAACAGGATCAGTAACCAGTTTGTTAACATCTAGTCCAAATGCGACAGTATCAAGTACTTTCTTTCTTGGATTTAAGGATGCCATTGGATCTTGGAAGATCATCTGCATATTCGTCGTAATGAAATGTTTTGTTTCTTTACTCAATTTACCGGATATCTTTTTACCCATAAACTCAACATCGCCACTCACACCATCATAGATACGAATAAGCGTGCGTCCTAAAGTTGACTTACCGCTACCAGATTCACCCACTACACTGAAGGTTTCTCCTTCATATATTTTAAAACTTACATCATCCACAGCACGTGTTGTAGTCTTTCGGTCAACACGAAAATACTGTTTTAGATTTTTAACATCTAATATTACATTTTTCGTACTCATGTTAGACCTCCTTATTATGCGTATATTGTTTTAAACGTTGTTTCAGTACATCTGGCATCTCAACTTTTGGCGCATCAGGATGTAATAACCAACTTGCCACATAATGTGTATCTGTTACTTTAAACATCGGTGGAATCTCTTCGAAATCGATCGCTAAAGCATAATTACTACGATACGCAAACGCATCTCCTTTAGGTGGATTGATTAAATTAGGTGGACTTCCAGGAATCGATAAAATCTCTTCTTCTTTTCCATCAAGTGAAGGAATACTGGATAATAAGCCCCATGTATATGGATGACGTGGATCATAGTAAACTTCAGAAGATAATCCTTCTTCAACAATCTTACCTGCATACATAACCGCTACACGATCTGCCACATTTGCTACAACACCTAAATCATGCGTTATAAAAATAATCGCAACTCCTGTTTTCTTTTGAATGTCTTTAATCAACTCTAATATTTGTGATTGAATTGTTACATCCAAAGCAGTTGTTGGTTCATCCGCAATTAATAAATCTGGTTCACACGCTAACGCAATCGCAATAACGATACGTTGACGCATACCCCCTGATAATTGATGAGGATACTGTTTCATACGTTTATCAGGATGATCAATACCGACAAGATTCAATAGATTGTGGGTACGTTCAATCGCTTCTTTCTTCGATTTCACTAATTTATGTTCCAACATACTTTCCATGATTTGATTACCAATTGTCATGGTTGGGTCAAGTGAAGTCATTGGATCTTGGAAGATGATCGCAATTTTACTACCACGAATATTCTTTTGCATATATGATTTAGAACTATGTAACAAGTCCACAATTTCTTCTTTACCATCTTTGTTAAGTCTAAATAGTATTTTGCCTTCTTCAACAGCACCATTATCATCAATTAATCCAAGAATTGCTTTAGTTGTGACTGACTTACCAGAACCTGATTCACCTACAATCGCGAGTGTTTCACCTTTATTTAAATGAAAACTAATATCACGGATTACATGGTTTACGCCAGCGTCTAACTGAAAAGATAACTGTAGGTTCTTTACTTCAAGTATTCGATTGTTTTCCATACTTATCACCTAAAATCCTTTCATTTTTGGATCAAATGCATCACGTAGACCATCTGCGACTAAATTAAAACTTAACATCAAGAACGACAACACGATTACTGGGAAAATAACCATATGTGGATAAATTAATAATGATTGATAACCAGTCGATATTAATACACCCAGTGATGCGAGAGGAGGTTGTAAACCTAAACCAACAAACGCTAAGAATGATTCATAGAAGATTGCATTAGGGATTGAAAACATCGTCATAACGATAATTTGTCCGATAATGTTCGGTAATATTTCTTTTAAGATTATCACAAACGGTGAAGCACCTAAAGTCTTCGCAGCTAATACAAACTCTAACTCTTTTAGTTTAAGAACTTGTGAGCGAACAACACGACTCATCGAAATCCAACCCGTAATCATTAATGCGAATATGATTGATTGTAGTCCTGGTTTTAATACAAGCACTAATAGAATTACCACAACTAAGTTTGGAATACCACTGATAATTTCTACGAAACGTTGCATAACCATATCAACTTTTCCACCGAAATAACCTGAAACCAAACCATATGAAATCCCGATAATAACGTCAATCACAACAGCCACAAACGCAACTAAGAACGAAATACGCGTTCCCATCCAAACACGAACCCATAAATCACGACCTAATCCATCTGCCCCAAACCAATAATAAAGATCATTAAATCCTTTATCTAAATAGATATTCACGTTATCTCTAACACCATTCAAAATACCTAAGTTCTCAATAAATGGAACACGTGGTGGTAAATTAATGTGTTGCGTTGTGACTTCATTATAGATATGTCCTCCAAATAAAGGACCGAAAGCGGCTAATAATAAGATTCCAATAATCATAAACAACGCAATATGTGCACCCTTATTCTTTTTGAAACGTTTATACGCATCTCTAAAAAACTTTGGATCTTCACTTGTTACCATTTCTTGTTGATCATAATCTTTTAATTCTAATCGTTTAAATTGTTCTTTACGAAATTCACTCATTTTAGGCTCCTTTCGCAACACGAATACGTGGATCAATAATGCCATAAAGTATATCAACTAATAAATTCATCGTGATATATAAAGCACTATATACGAACGCAATCATAACAATTACGTTATAATCATTCGTTAAAATACCATTAACCAATAAACTACCAATTCCTGGAACCGCATAAACTTTTTCTACAACTAAAGAACCTGTTAATAACGTTACTGTTAATGGTCCTAAAATAGTAATAACAGAAATTAAAGCATTTCTTAATCCATGTCTAAATACTACTTTGAATTTGTTTACACCTTTTGCCTCAACTAAACGAATATAATCAGAACCTAATACTTCGATTAATTCAGTTCGTAAGAAACGTGTAACCTGTGCCATTACAAACATGGATAAAGCAATTGTAGGTAGAATAGATGATTTAAATGGATCATTAAAGTTAAAAATAATACTGAATATTGGAATTTTAAATCCAAATACATAACTCAATAGAAGTGCAAATACATATGAAGGAATACTTACCCCTATAATTGCGATTAGAGTTGATAAAGTATCTACCCAAGTATTTTTCTTAGATGCTGATAGAACACCTAATACAATCCCCATAAATGTTCCAAGCGCTAATGCTTGAAGACCAATTCGTACCGAAATACCGAGTCTTGGTAATACAATATTTTTAACCATCCAATTACGTTGAATGGATAACGATATCCCAAAATCAAACTCTGTAAGTATGTTTTTCATGTATATGCCAAAACGTGAGAAAAAGGGTTGATCCAGCCCGTATTTCGCATTTAATAACGCTTTACTTGCTTCACTTAACTTTTCATCATTAAATGGAGTACCTGGTAAGAACTGTAATAATAAGAATAATAAGATAAGTATGGTGAATAATGTCACGAGTGACCAAAACATTCGCCGTGTAATATATTTAAACATATTTGACCTCCTTGTATTAATTTAAGAATAAAAATGGGAACCTCGTAAAAGGCTCCCACTTAATCACTAATCAATCGTAGCGCGTTTGTATGAGGTCTGACCTAATACGTGGTATTCAATTCCTTTTACATTTGGTTTGATTACCATAGCAGAACCTGTTTGCCATAGAGGTACAACAACTGCTGTATCCAATGCATAACCTTCAATCTCAACTAATTTAGCCCAACGAGCTGCAGGATCAGTTGATAGAGCACCACCAGGTGCAACATCAGCAACTAATGCATCATATGTAGCATCATCGAAGTTAGCATAGTTATAGTTTGAATCAGAAACGAGTAAATCTTGTAAGTATGTTAGAGGATCAGCATAGTCAGGACCCCAACGAGTTAGACCAACTTCATACTCTGAACGTTCACGGCCCATTAATTCAAGACGTTCTTTCTTCAAGACTGTCTTAATTTCAACGGTAACGCCTGGTAAATTCTTTTCAACTTCAGCTTTAATATATTCAGGAGCACCGATTGCTAAACCAGCATCGTCCCCAGGAGCACCAACTAATAATTCAAATGTAACTGCTTCAACACCGAGTTCAGCTTTCGCAGCTGTCCAGTATTCAAGAGCTTTAGCTGCATCATATCCGAAGTATTTAGGAGCAGAATCACGGAAATCAACACCGTCAACACTACTTGCTAAACCACGTGGTACGAAACCATCCGCAACAATTGAACCATCATTCAATTTATCATCTACAATGAAACTACGATCAATCGCCCATCCAATTGCTAAACGGAAGTTTTCGTTTTTAACAGCCGCATTATCTGAAGCTTGGTTAAAATCAAAGAACCATGTATAACCTTTTTTAATTGGGAAGAAGTCATCTGTTCCGACATATCCTGTAACTAAGTCACCGGACATTGACGCAACATCTAAATTTCCTTGGTCATATTGTAATTTAACAGTTTGAGGATCAGCGATAATACTGATTTCAACGCCATCAATCGCAACATCAGCTGCACCATAGTATTTATCATTCTTAGCTAATACAATTTGAGAGCCTTGTACCCAATCAGTTAGTACAAACGCATTATTCGATAGTAAGTAATCAGGACCAGTCGCATAGTTATCACCAGCTTCAGTCACAAATTTTTCATTTAATGGGAAGAATGAAGGGAAAGTCATCAATGGAATAAACCAAGGAACTGGAGTTTCTAGGGTTACTTTCAATGTATAATCATCCACAGCTTCAACACCTAATTCTTCTACAGGTAATGTACCCGCAATAACCGCATCCGCATTTTTTAATTTAGCGTTTTGAGCCATTAGAGAATATTCATTCGCTAATGCTGGATCAACTAAACGACGCCATGCAAATACGAAGTCATTCGCAGTTACAGGATCACCATTTGACCAAACAGCTGCTTCTTTCAAATGGAATACATATTCTAAGCCATCTTCTGATACATCCCAACTTTCCGCAGCGCCAGAGCCAGGTAATGTTGCGTCAGCCGCATCATACTCAACTAAGCCTTCAGCGATAGCTGTTAAAACTTCAAATGAAACACCATCTGTCGCAACGTTTGAATCAAGTGATAATACGTCACCGCCAAACGCTACACGTAATACTTTCTTAGTTTCTACTGGAGCAGGATCTGCAGCACAGCCCACAAACAATAAAGAAGCTAATATGAGAAGTAATAATTTCTTCATAATCTTCAAATTCCTTTCCTTTATGTGGTTATTATAGCGCATGAATGTAAGCTGTCAAGAAAATATTTCACTAAATTATCATTTAACTTTCATATTTATTACATTTATGTAAATTTTACATTTGTTTCATCATATTTTTTTGGATTTCTTACATAATTATTAATAATCTTGATAAAACATAAAAAAAATCTTCCTAAGAAGATTTAATTACTTAATGGGGCGGCCGACGGGGCTCGAACCCGCGGAATGCCGGAACCACAATCCGGTGCGTTAACCAACTTCGCCACGACCGCCATAAGGCAAGTGTTATTTTAGCGTATTTACTCTATAAAGTAAAGTAGTTGAGCGCAATTATTTAACAATTTTTGTATAAATTTCAAACAAGCCTTCATTTAATAAAAATGGCTCAAAAACAAACGATTTTGTATCATCTTTTATTAACACAGATAAGCCACCCGTTAGTATTTTTGTGCAATTTTGATTGAATTCACATTCTATACGTTTTGATATACCTATTATTGAATCAATGGTAGAAAACATCAAACCAGCTTGCATTGCGGTTATTGTATCAATTCCTAAAACTGATTTAGGTATCTCTAAAGGAATAGTAGGTAAATGAGGTATAAAACGGTTTAGTGCATCTTGTGCAATTCGTAATCCTGGCATAATAATTCCACCAGCAAATTGACCTTTTCGGTTAATCGCACTAAGTTTTGTAGCTGATCCAAGATCTGCCACAATAATTGGTTTATCATATTTTGCCATTGCACCATAACTTGTTGCTATAAAATCTGCACCAAGTTCTTTTGGATTTGTTAATAAGATTTCAAACTCAGGTACAGACTCGGTTGTACAACGGTAACCCTTAATATTCAATAATTTCTCTGTAGTATCAAAGAATACCGAATCAACAGATGGTACAACACTACTTACGATAAATGCCTCTAATTGGTATTTTTCTTTTAATGGCAACAACTTTTCTTGAACAAAATTAAAGTACGCTGTTAAAATATCATCCTTAATCGTTTCATAACGCGCATCATAAAGCTGTTCTTTTGTATTAGAATACACGACACATACAATATTTGAATTCCCGATATCGATTGTTAGTAACATGGTTCTATTTTAACACAAAGAAAGTGCAGTTTGAACTGCACTAAGCTAAGGGACGTGTCAATAAGCGAATATCTGTTTGTGCTAAATAATTCAAATGACTCATTTCGATGGGATAAGTTACGATAATCCATAATCGATCACTTGATAAACTATGTTCAATTACTTGATAATGGCATTCTGAACATTTAACACTACTCGTCTGAATTAACTCTTCGACATCAATATCAAAGCGATTCTGATGTTCAATAATTGCTAGAATGTTTTCCGCATACAATCGTGCTTTATTGTTCATCAACACAACACGCATGTAGTCAATCCCCATTACCATAAACATCATCCCAAATAGAATTACTAAAGCTGTTTCAAATGCTCCCTTCATTAGTTACTCTCAGTCATTTGTGTCCATTGAGTCTCTAATGTTGCTTGCATCGTATCCTTAAATCCTTCCGAGAAAACAATCATACCTGTCGCAATTACAGTAACAACTAAAACTAAACCATACTCTTCGAAAAACGCTTTCATCTCTTCACCCCCTTTCAAATAATGAGATAACAACACTCATCATCGCAGATATAAATACGAACGTTACCCCAACAAGTGGCAACATTCCCATCCACTGATAAACTTGAATTGATTCATTTTTCTTTTCAATTCGTGATTTTCTTAACCATTTCGATGTTGAAACTAACATCCGATTAAACTGATGATTCGCATCTTGATAACCAAAGTTTTGATAACGATATAACCACTTCATCGAACGTTGTATCTCTGGTAAATCATACTGTTTCATACAATTGATGTAATGATCCATATTTAAAGGATCTACTTTAATCTTTTCGTGTAAATACTTTATATCTTGATATAGAACAATTGGTACGTAATCAAGCGATAACTCAATTGATTTAACGACTGTATTATTTTGGAGTAAAACTTGAATCTGTCTTAGATATATTGGAAATTGATAACGAACACTCAAAATCTTTAAGCGAGCTTTATGTTTAAGTTTAAATACTGGTAATTCATATATAAATATACATATAAATAATGTTAGGAAAGTAATAAGCATTGGATTTGGAATTATTAAGGATAATAAGATTAACCAACGAAACCATTTTACATATTTATATCGTATCTTGTTCCAAGTATCATTTAGTACAATCCCTAGTATCTGTTCTATTTTAATTAATTGTGTCGATTTAACATTTAAAAGTTCTTCTATTTTTGGATCAACCAAAACCCATATCCCTAATATGAACAATATGATAATTACTCCCATAATTTCTCACTTCTTTCAATCCATGGTACAGATACAAGTTTTTGTGAATAGAATAATGTAAGCAAGATTAATATCAAAAATATAAATAGGCTAAAATAATAGAAATCTAATATCTCAATCATTTCAGTTCTAAACAACATATTGTGGCTCATCCATGCAATACCACACGCAAATATCGATAATACCTGTATTCTATTTCGTGTACGGTTTTGTTCAAGTTTAAATAGTGTCGTGTCTTCTATCCAATCTTCAATATCATCTTGAATTATTTCTAATCCTTCGAAGTAGTTGAATGTTCCATAATTCTCAACCGCTAACATTAGATGTACTAGATTAGAGATAATAAAGTGGGATTGTGTTTGGATAAACACCTCCGCATATTGCTTGGGAAATCCTCCCTTTTCCAATCCAGCAATCCACGCATCAATTGATTCCTTCAGTACTCCATCTGTATGATCTTTACATTCAATTAATGATGCATAAATCTTGGGATGTTGCTTGAAACTCGCAAGAAACTGTTGTAAGAAATCGGTTAATTGGTAGAATTCTCTCTCTTCGTTTTTCCACTTTAATTGAAAATGGATAAAGAATGGTGTTAAGCATAACGCAAATGTAAGTAATACAACTAAATACATATAGGGTAGTTCAAATAGATATCCAAATATTAGTGTCACAATTATTTCAATAAAGATAAGACTATATTCATTCAGATTTAATCTGGGATGTTTCTTCCATAAATCGCTTAAATTTGATAATTTTACTTTTTTCATTTTTATGATAAATTGTATGTTTTGTTCCTTCATATTGATTATTCACATCAAAATAAACAACTTCTCTTATATTACGGAGTACCCCTTTATTCGTTATTTGTATCTCTAAATGTACTCCAATATCTAAACTGTCATGGATTAGAGTATTGATACTTTGATTTGTTAGTTCTGATCCTGGCATCATTATCATCATTCGATAAGGTATCGCATATGCACTTTCCGCATGTACTGTACTAATTAGACTTGTCCCAGTCGAAATACTTTGTAAAAGATAGATTATTTCTGTACCACGTATTTCGGAAACACATATCCAATCTGGTCTTTGTCTTAAACTTGTCTTGATTGCCTTTTCATAACTAAAGTGTTCTTGAACCTTTAACATTACATGATCTTTTTTGGGATGAATATCTCCATATCTTAATTCCAAACTATCTTCGATTGTAATTACTCTTTGATATGCAGGAATACTTTCCATTAAGTATTTAACAAATTCAGTTTTCCCAGATCCTGGTAATCCACTTATCATTACATTCTTGCGTGACAAAATCGCATCTTTAAGAAACTCAATCACCCAATCTGGCGCATAATGCTTAATTCCTGTGTCTAAGTCATGTAAACGACATAACGATGGTGTTTTACGAATCGATAAACTTAAACCTCCACGGGCAATACTTTGATGTAAGATACTAATTCGTAATTCGGTCGTTTCTGCTTCAAGAACGGGAGAAGTTGTATTAAAAGGTAAATTTACGTAATTCGCTATTTTATATACCAGCGATTGAATTGCGTCATGTGCTAGAAAAGGTTCAATGGGATATCGACCCTTTTTTAAATGATCTACCCAAACTTGTTTCCCGTTGTAGTTAATATCCGTAATAAATGGATCATTAATTTGGGGTTGTATTATCCCAAAATCAAACTCATTGAGCATATAAATAACCTAATATATTTGATGATTCATAAAGAATACATTCATCTTCACTAAAGAATTCTGATGTAGGAGTGATTGTTATATCTCCTATCGCAATAATTTTAGTTAGAATTGGTATTTCGACTTGATCTACTGCAATTAACATTATCTTAGGGATTTGATTTGTTTCATTGTTAACTTCATTTCCATTTTTATCCTTAATGCTCAATACTCTTACTTGTTTAAATAATAAATCTACAATTGTCTCTCGATTACTTTTGATTGTTGCATACAAATCAATTTTAGAGCCCTTCTGTAAGGTATTCCCAGAAGTACTACTTATATTCACATCAATCGCAAACACAGCCTGATTAACATTCAACAGCAATGTTGGCTCATCAATAGCATCATCAATCGATTCAATCGTAGATTTATAGATTAAACTTCCCTTTGGAATAGAAGAATTTAGCTTTACATATTTACCAACAATATCATTCTTCTTTATCAATACATTCTCGCTTAAATAAGCTTTCGGTATTTTTATTATTTGAATTTGATTATCATTCATTAATGTTCTAGCACTTAAATCCTCTTTCGCAACATACACTTCAACCAACTCTAGTTCATGCTTGATATACAACACACTCACACCAATCACAACTAATGTAATACATAATACGAATCCAGCTATTATTAACCTATTTTTATTTATCATGAATTCACCTCAATCATTGTTTCATCAAATATCCATATTTTAGAACTTCTACCACTATGCTTTACATTCAATTTAACTCTTATCGCTAATGGATCAGGATGAAATCCAACTACATTAACACTGTACTCAAAATCATCTGGTTTTCTTAATAAGATAATTTTATTTATGATTGAATTGTACGACTCAATACGTTGTGCATTTTCCATAGGATCAAGTTGAACAAGTGATTCATGAATACTTTGTTTAAGGATTAAACGTGATATATAGTGAATAGAATCAACATGTATATAAATCATGAAACCAAGTGATATTCCCATCAATAAGACAAATAAAGCATAAGCTTGAATGATACCTTTCATATAATCACCTCATTCATACTTATGCTTTATATTTGATTTAACCTAAAAAAAAGACAAACTTTCGTTTGTCTAATTAATGAGCGTGTGCACTTTCAACTGGATCCACACCGGTTTCCATGAAAGCTGTAATACGTGAACGATGAGCTTCAGTAGAAGGTTTACATTGAGTAGGACTCTTAGCTTCGCCATTTACTAATGCTTCGGCTAAACCCGCACAACCAGCATACCCACATGCACCACAGTTATAACCAGGTAACATGCCAGTAATCTGTTCAACACGAGTATCAACTTCAACATATAGAAATTTACCAGCAATCGCTAACAATAATCCTAATGCAGCACCTAAAACTAACATCATTAAACTAGCATTAAGCATTTTTTATCTCCTTAATCTGTTGAGATGGGTGATTTCCACAATGTCCCAACGAACATGAACCACAAGTCGCTTCAATTTCTTCACAACCTGCAGGACGAGGTGTTTTATGATTTAGGAAATAAACCAACGCATAGAACCCACCTAATGCGGCTAAGTAAAGAATCGCTTCCATATTAGATTAAACCTACAAAACTAGTAAAGATACCAGCCATAATCGCCGCAACGATTAAGGCAATAGGATTACCTTTAAACGCATTTGGAACATCCGCATAATCAAGTCTTTCACGGATTGTTGAGAAGATATAAAGAACCATCATGAACCCAATAGGAGTTGCTAATGAATAAACTAACATTTCAACAAATGTGAAACCTTCTGTAATGTTAATTAATGTAACATATAAAACAACACAGTTTGTCGTAATTAATGGTAAGTAGATACCTAATGCTTTATAAAGAACAGTTGAATACTTCTTAAGAATTAATTCAACGAATTGTACGAAAGCCGCAATAACAAGAATAAATGTAATTAAATCCATGTATTGAAGATTTAGAGGTACAAGTACATTGTAGTAAAGTACATAAGTAAAGATGGAAGATCCGAAGATAACGAATACTACAGCAGCTCCCATACCAATAGCGGAACTCGTTTTACGAGAAACACCAAGTAACGGACACATACCTAAGAACTTTGTTAATACAACGTTATTAATAACAATGGCTGAAAAGAATAATGAAAATAGTTCCATATTATTTAGCCTCCTTTAAACTTTTAGGTTCATGGTTACGAATCGCACTAACACCAGCTGCTAATAAAGCAAAGGTTAAGAATGCACCGATCGGACCACTAAAGATTGGGATAATATATTGACTAGGAATTAAATTGATTGAGAACACTTCTACATTCGTAAATGGATTTGTAAAGTTTACAATACCAGTCGCCAAGATTTGACGAATTAATGACATTGCGACAAGACTCAATGTATAAGCAATACCCATATTTAATCCATCTAATGCAGAAGCAACAATTCCATTCTTAGATGCAAATGCTTCAGCACGACCTAAGATGATACAGTTAACTACAATTAAAGGAATAAATACACCTAAAGCTTGATCGATTGCTGGAGCAAACGCTTTAATCAACAACTCAACAGCCTTAACTAAAGTCGCAATAACTACGATGTAAACAGGAATACGTATTTCATCCGGTGTAATGTTACGAATCAAAGAAATGATCATATTTGACACTGTAAGAATCGCAATAACTGAAACACCCATACCTAATGCATTATTCAAATTAGTAGTAATCGCTAATGTAGAACAAATACCAAGATATAAACCAAATACTGGATTCTCTTTCAAGAGATTCAAACCATAATTTAATACAGATTTCATTGGTTTTTCCTCCTACTTCAAGGATTCGTATACAGCAACCGCCGCATCGATCCCTCTTATAACAGCACTCGATGAAATAGTAGACCCAGAAATAGTATCTAACTTATCATCAACAGATTTATTAACAATCGTATTCGCAAATTCTGGTTCACCAACTTTAGTACCTAAACCTGGAGTGTCATTGACATAAGTAACTTCTAAGCCAACAATTTTACCTGAATTATCAATACCAACAATAAACTCGATAACATCTTTATAACCTTGAATACTTACGTTGAATGCATAACCAGCTCCAACTGCTTCGTATACATTTTCAACCGCATCATTATCTTCGATTGTTACTTCTTTAAACTCATCAGTGTCTGGGAAGATTGCTTGTAAACTAGCTTTGACAGCCGCAATTTTCTTTTCTTGAATTATTGGATCAGTAATTTGATTTACATAACCAAGTATTCCACCCGCTAAAGCACTAATTACTGCTAAGAATAACGTTAAATGAATAATTTTCTTCATACGTTTTCCTCCCTTAATCCAACGCTGC
>DASSDQ010000063.1:0-2038 GCA_035697025.1 Erysipelotrichaceae bacterium
TTATTGTGGAAAACTTGGTCTTAAACAAAAAATATTAACTCGTTACAGTGCCTATAAAGATTCTAATAAACCACATATGAAAAAAATGGCTGAAGAAAGACCAAATGATATCTTCTTGACCTATGTTGAAATAGCACCAGGCCAGTTCCTCGAATTCTTTCCAAAATCCGCAATACAACTTCCGCATACAAATTGGAATGAACATGTAGGTTACTCACATTTTGCGTTACTCGTCGATGATATACATGCATGTCGCGAAGAACTAGTTAGCCTAGGTATCACAATAGACGTAGAACCAAATATCGGTCCATCGAAGACTTGGCAAATGTGGATTCAAGATCCAGATGGAAACAAGTTTGAAATTATGCAATATACGGAAGGCTCATATCAAGTTGTAGGGAATATTTGATCATTATATTTAGCTCACATTGGTTCAGTGTGAGTTTTTATTTGTTTGATTAATAAAGCTTCATGCTTGAATATCTTATAATACTGATGTAAGATAAATGTGACAGGGGTGTCATATGCCTAAACAAACATTTTATAACTTAGAAAAAGATAAGAAAGATCGCTTAATCGAAGCGTGTTTAGAAGAATTTAGTCTATATACATTTACGGACGCATCGATTAACCGAATCATCAAGAGTGCGGATATATCTAGAGGAAGCTTCTATCAATACTTCGAGAATAAGGAAGATTGTTATATGGAAGTATTGAGTATGATTGCACAAGAGAAATATCTGTTATTCAAAGATATCGTACAAGCTGAGAGTCATTCAGTGTTCGATGATTATCTAAATATGTTGAAACAAGTACGTGTTTGGATGGAGGCACAACCTCGTTATTACAAGATAGGATTGAATATGCAGAGAGATAATAGTGATTTTATCAAGAAACTTAATGATAAGAATCCGTCTTTACATGATTACTTCAATCAATTAATCCGAAGAGATCAAGATAGAGGAATAATTCGTAAGGATATTGATCCAATCTTATTAACTGAAGTATTAACAAGTATTAGTCAAAAGATATTATTAGAACACTTTGAGAATAAAGAATATGAATTGATGATTGAGAAATCAGAAGAAATAATCCATTTAATTCAATATGGGACAATCGTTCACTAAGGAGAAATATGTTCAAAGTTAAAAATTTAGTATTTAAATATCCAAAGAACCAAGATAACACCATTAAAGGTATCGACTTTGAGATTAAACAAGGTGAGATATTTGGTTTCTTAGGACCGAGTGGTGCAGGTAAGACGACGACACAGAAGATATTGGTTAAACTCTTAAACTATGATCAAGGTGAAATTGTATTCGATGATAAAGATTTAAAGAGTTTTAATGATGCGTTTTATGAAGAAATTGGGGTATGTTTCGAAATGCCAATCTCTTTCTCTAAACTCACCGCAATGGAAAACTTAGAGTTTTTCCAAAAGCTCTATAAGAATCATGCGGATATACAACCACTTATGGAACGTTTAGGTTTATGGGATGATCGTAATAAACTCGTAGGTGAGTATTCAAAAGGGATGAAGATTCGTTTAAATCTCGTTAGAGCGCTTTTAAATAAACCTAAGATGTTATTCTTGGATGAACCTACAAACGGCTTAGATCCAAAGAATTCACGTATTGTGAAGGATATGATACGCGAATTTGCCCATAATGGTGGCACTGTTTTCTTAACTTCACATATCATGTCCGATGTCGATGAGTTATGTGATCGCGTTGCGTTTATTACCGATGGTAAAATCGCAGAAATCGATAGCCCACGTAACTTAAAGATTAAATACGGAAAACGTACAGTAACAATCGAATATAACGAAAACAATCAAACCGTATCACGTGTATTCGAAATGGATGAGATAAAATCAGAATCATTTACACAACTCATACAAACTAAGAACATTGAAACCATACACAGTGGAGAAACAACCCTCGAAGAAATATTTATCCAAGTGACTGGAGTAAAACTTCATGGAGAAGATTAAACATTTGGTAACGGGTGAATTCACTCGTCTCACAAAATACAATCT
>DASSDQ010000064.1:0-6753 GCA_035697025.1 Erysipelotrichaceae bacterium
GTTCATGGATTTCATGGATGAAGAAGGAGAATTAATATGAAAGCTAAAGAAATATTGAGTTTAAACCAATTGAAATATTCTCGTCAAAGAGAAGCGCTCATTGAACTCTTACAACAAGAAGCTTTACCGATGAGTATTGATCAAATCATCGAAAAGCTTAAAAAAAGTAAACATCCGATGAATCAATCAACGGTATATCGTATTATAGAGAGTCTAAATGAGCATCATATTGTTGAGAAGAATTATAGTAGTATCAGTAATTCTACACTCATCCAATTACATACACCGCACCATCAACACTATCTTATGTGTCAAATGTGTCATAAGATGTTTCCAATTGATAATTGTCCAATACATGATGTGATTGATTCAATTGAAATTGCGAAGGATTTTAAAATAATCTCGCATAATCTAGAAATTATAGGGATATGTGCATCATGTCAAAAGAAAGCTCAAGGTTAAACTTGAGCTTATTTCTTAAATACACTTATTTGATTACGTCCTTTATCTTTAGAAATATACAACGCATTATCTGCCATTTCAATCAACTGCATCATCAATGTTTCGCGTTGTGGGATAAGGGTTGCGATCCCAATACTCAAACTAATTCGTGGACAAACTGTACTGAACTCATGCGGAAGATTTAGTTGAATCAACTCTTCTTGAATCTTTGTCGCAACATCTTTTGAGACAGTTTCTGTCGCATCACTTAATAATACGATAAACTCATCGCCACCAAAACGCACCGCTAAATCATTACTACGTTTAGCGTATTTTTTAATGATCTGTGCAATCTGAATAATAATCTTATCACCATTTAAATGACCATAATGATCATTATATTCTTTAAAATTATCGATATCGATCATCATAAGACTTAAAGGAATACTATATCGAATCGCATGTCTAAATTCACGTTCATAGAACTCATCAAAATGTCTTCGATTCGCAATTCCTGTTAATCCATCAATTTCGGATAAATCAGATAACTCTTTATTTAATTTCTTCAACTCTTGTTGGATAACTTCACGCTTTTGGATTTCGATATTGAGCGCTGCAGACTTCTGTGCATTTCGTATCGCAATTGCTAAATAAGCAGATAATGTATCAAGTGTTTCTAGACTTTGAACAGAGAAGGTATCTGGCTCACGATTTTGTACAGTAATTAAGCCAATACATTTATCTTCAATGCTTAATGGGACAAACATAATGGATTCCATTAACTGGCCAACTCGAACATTAATCGTAGAATTTAAATATTGCTCAATTTCGTTGCGATGATTGAAGACAAACTTTTCATTCTGGATAAAACATTTAACTGCTAAACTATTACTGTTTAAAACTGGAATAATGTAGTTCTCTACTCGTTCCCCATCTACGATTAAATATTTATATTCAATTGACTCTCGATCAACATCATATATCCCAATTCCAAATGTATTCGATTCCATTAATACTGCCACATTTTGATAAACTAAATCATAGATTTCTTCAAGATTTGTTTGTACCGTTAAACTTCGACCGATTTTACTAATCGCTTTAGCACTTTGATATGCTTTTGCTAAATCTTCATTGTTCTTTTCGATTAATTTTGCCTTCTCATCTAATTCTTGAGATAAACGATAATAGGTTTCTCTTTCTTGATAGGCAATTTCTGCTTGTTTCTGTAAGTTAATGCCACTTAATCGTTGTGCAACCTTACTTTGTTCAAGTTTTGTGACAGTTTCAATATACTTATTCGCAAAGAAAAGTGCATTTGCGGTATTACCTAAATCCTGATGATCATTGATTAAACGTTTATATGCTTGCGCTAAGATATGATGAGCATTAATCTGTTCCGCATACAATATAATTTCATTAAGGTAAATTAATGCTTGATTAATATCATTTTGATCACGATAAACTTCATGAAGTTCAAATAATACTTCAGTTGATAATAATGCTTCTTTTGTTTCACTATAAATACTTAGACTTTGATTTAGAAGTTTAACGGCTAAATCATATTGGTGACGTTCACGTGCAATCATGCCTAAATACTTTAAACTAACGGATTCGATAATACGATCTTCACACTCACGCGCTAAATTAAGTGCTAAATTAGAATATTCTTCAGCTTTATTCAAATCACCTTGTGCTAAATAAACTGCAGAGATGTTTGAAAGGGGATAGATTCTTCTTTCATGTTCATTTAATTCACTTAAACCAGCTAAACTCATTTGATAAAGTTCTATGGCAGAATCATAGTCATTTAATTCGCGATATATTTCTCCAATATTACTCAATATTGTAGATTTCATATATTCATTGTTTTTATTGATCGATAATTGTAGACCAATTTGATAATAGGTATAAGCAGAATCATACACTTGTAAATCAAGGTATACATTTCCTAGGGCATTTAAAATCTCAACCTCAATTAATGGGCCTTCGATGTCCTTTGTCATTTGGTCTGCCTCATGAAGATAATCTAAAGCTTCAAACAATTGACCCAATCTCCAATGGGCAATACCCAATTGGAATTGACTCATACATATACCACTCGCATAATCAATCGCAAGGGATGCATGGAAAGCTTCTTGTGCTATTTCTAACGCTTCTTCAGGATTTCGACTTAGAACTTGTTTCGCTTTTTGGTTCAGTTGATTTATGCGTATTATTTCATTTTCAACCGATGAAATTTGTTCCATAAGTTCTCCTATTTTTTACCTTTTTTATCATAGCACTTATTCTTATAAACTATTTAAAAAAATTTAATAAATTTATTTATTTTACTTGTTAAAATATTAACAAGTTGTGATATACTCAATTTAGTGGTATTTGTTAAAATATTAACAAGATAATAGGAGGTTGTATGAGCCATTTAAACGCAATGAGCTTAGATACGATTAAACGCATCATTGAATCCCATAAACACAAGGAAGGACCTGTGAAGCTAATGTTACAGGAAATTCAGAAAGAACTTGGTTATATTCCTTTCGAAGCAATGAAGGAAATATCAGCCGCAATCGATGTCCCGATCGCGGAAGTTTATAGTGTTGTGAGTTTTTATACCCAATTTACATTGGAACCAAAAGGCAAACATGTATTGAATATTTGTATGGGTACGGCATGTTATGTAAAGGGTGCACAAGCTTTGATTGTTAAATTCGAAGAATTAACAGGCGCGAAACTTAATAAAACGAGCGAAAATGGATTATTTTCACTTGATAGTACACGTTGTCTTGGGGCATGTGGTTTAGCACCTGTTGCTGTGTTAGATGGAGTTGTGTTTGCCAATGCGATCAATAATCCAAGTTTAGAGTATAAAGTTCGAGATATTTTACATCAAGAAGAACGAAAGGTGAGTGAAGCACATGCTTAATCTACATTCATTAAAAGATATTCAGAGTAAAACACTTAAACAAATGAATTTAATCGATACAGTTGAAACCCATCGTATTTTAATCGGTCTTGGGACATGTGGTATAGCGGCTGGTGCGAAACAAGTTTTTAATTATCTAACAGAAATGAAAGAAGAATATAATTATCCAATTCAAATCTGTCCAACTGGATGTATTGGTATGTGTGTATTAGAACCGATGGTTGAAGTCATTGATCGTAGTGGTCAACATACCATGTATGTACAAGTTGATGAACAGAAGATGAAGGAAATATTGCATCAACATATTAAAAATAATGTAGTTCTTGATCAATATACCTTATCAGGAATGGGGCAAGATGATGAAAGCTAGAAGAATTCATTTATTGATTAAAGATGAAGAGAATAATGCGGCGATTAATCATTTAAAGAGTATTTTGAAACGAAATCATTGTGAGTCGTATATCGAAGTATATTGTCATACTGTCAAAGAAGCAGAAAAATCCGTATGTGCGATTTATCCAGATGAGATCTTTTATGAGAATTTAAATGAAAATTTAATGCGTTTATTGGTTGAAGTACAAATTCTTAAGGATAAGAAGTTGGATCAGTTTGAAGTAAAACATATTAATCCTGAGATAAAACATAAGTTTGATCAATGGGATCATGATCGTTTTTTCTATAAACAAACACGAATTGTATTGCGTAATAATGGCAGAATTAATCCTGAATCGATTGATGAATACATTGCGGTTGATGGTTATCAAGCCATTGCGAAAGTCCTTTTTGATAAAACACCTCAAGATGTAATTGATGAAATTAGTGCTTCTGGTTTAAGAGGCAGAGGTGGTGGTGGATTCTCTACTGGTACAAAATGGCAATTAGCTAAAAACTCTATCTCAAAGGAAAAGTATGTAATCTGCAATGCGGATGAAGGTGATCCCGGTGCATTTATGGATCGGTCCGTACTAGAAGGAGACCCGCATTCCATTATCGAAGCGATGATGATTGCGGCGTATGCGATTGGTGCACATCATGGATATATCTATATTCGTGCTGAATATCCAGTAGCGGTTGAACGTTTAAAAATTGCGATTAATCAAGCGCATGAATATGGATTATTAGGTAAGAATATTCTTGAATCAGAATTTAATTTTGATATTGAGATTAGACTTGGAGCTGGTGCGTTTGTATGTGGTGAAGAAACAGCTCTTATCGCATCCATTGAAGGGAAACGTGGCACACCTAAACCTCGACCTCCTTATCCAAGTGTAAGTGGTGTTTGGGGTAAACCAACGATTATTAATAATGTCGAAACATTTGCGAACATAACACCAATTATATTGAAGGGTGCGAAATGGTTTAGAACGATTGGTTCAGAGAAATCACCCGGCACAAAAGTATTTGCGTTGGGTGGAAAAATTAAACAAACAGGTTTAGTTGAAGTTAGTATGGGTATTACCTTAAAAGAAGTTGTTTATGATATTGGTAAGGGATGTCCGAATAATAAAAAATTTAAAGCGATGCAAACAGGTGGTCCAAGTGGTGGCTGTATAACGGATGAGAATCTTGATACACCTATTGGATTTGATGAGCTCGTACAGTTAGGTTCTATGATGGGATCTGGAGGTATGATCATTCTTGATGAAGATAACTGTATGGTAGATGTTGCACGTTTCTATATGGATTTTATTGTGGATGAATCGTGTGGTAAATGTACCCCTTGTCGTATTGGTACTAAACGTTTACTTGAGATGTTAAATCAAATTACAGAAGGGAATGGGTCGTTAGAATTACTCGATGAAATGGAAGAGTTAGCTTATTATATTAAAGAAAATTCCCTTTGTGGACTTGGTCAAACTGCAGCGAATCCTTTCTTATCGACGTATCATAATTTTAAACATGAATATATCCGACATGTAGTGGATAAGAAATGTGATTCAAAAGTATGTAAAGCATTACTTGATTACACGATCAAAGTTGATCTATGTAAGAAGTGTGGTATATGTGCACGTGGATGTCCTACTTATGCAATAAGCGGTACTGTTGGTAAAGATCCATTTGTGATTGATCCAGAATTATGTATTCGTTGTGGCGCATGTGTATTAAATTGCAAATTTGATGCGATTGTGAGGGCGTAATATGAAACTTATTCAATGTGAAATTAATCGAAGAGTCATACAAGTAAGAGAAGATTTAACGATATTAGACGCATGTCGATTAAATAATGTAAATATACCGACTTTATGTCATCTTGAAGGATGTCCTGTAAAAGGGGCTTGTCGAATTTGTGTTGTAGAAGTTGAAGGTAAGAAGAATTGTGTTCCAGTATGTGTTTCGAAAGTTGAAGAGGGAATGAAGATTCAAACTCATTCAAAACGAGCCATCGCTTCACGTAAAATGACACTTGAATTACTTCTGTCGAATCATAGTCAAGATTGTTTAAGTTGTATACGTAATCAGAAATGTGAATTACAGAGTTTAGCACAAGAGTTAAACATAAGACAAATAAACCAAAGTGGTTCAAAAACAGAGGTTCATTTTGATGATTTATCGAATGGAATCATTCGTGATTCTAGTAAATGTATTTTATGTGGTCGTTGTATCGATACATGTAAAAGTATCCAAGGCCTTGGTGTATTGAATTATATGCATCGTGGATTTGAAACACGTGTAGGACCAGTGCTTGATTTGAGTTTATCGCAAGTCAATTGTATTCAATGTGGCCAATGTATTCTAAATTGTCCAGTTGGCGCATTAAGTGAAAAAGAAGAAATACATGAAGTTATTGAAGCGCTAAATGATCCATACAAACATGTTATTGTCCAAACAGCTCCAGCTGTACGAGCATCACTTGGGGAAGAGTTTGGCTATCCGATTGGGACGAGTGTAACAGGTAAAATGGTTTCTGCTTTAAAACGAGTTGGATTTGATCGTGTTTATGATACCGATTTTGCGGCCGATTTAACCATTATCGAAGAGGGGCATGAATTACTTCATCGTTTAGAAAAGAATGAGAATTTACCACTTATAACATCGTGTAGTCCAGGTTGGATTAACTATTGTGAAAAAGAGTATCCAGAAATTCTTAATCATCTATCATCCTGTAAGAGTCCACATATGATGTTTGGCGCAATTTTAAAAACGTATTATGCGAAAACTCATTTTATTGATCCTAAGGATGTTGTAGTCGTTAGTATAATGCCATGTACAGCCAAAAAAGATGAAAAGAATCGTGAAGAAAATAAAGGTACATATGGAAAAGATGTCGATTATGTACTCACAACTCGCGAATGTGCACGATTAATTAAATTGTATGGAATTGATTTTGCACGATTAGAAGATGAACCATTTGATCAAGATATGTTTGGTGAATCAAGTGGGGCTGGAGTCAT
>DASSDQ010000065.1:0-8997 GCA_035697025.1 Erysipelotrichaceae bacterium
GCCAGTAACATATAATGATTGGATTGATACAAGAGTCCTTCTTGACCAGGCTTAGTTGTCCCAATAACCGGTCCATAGAGGATCATCATATTTTGTTCATTAATGGTTAACCAGTATTTTACACGTGGTCCATAGTTTTCAAATAGAATCGTCGCAAATTTCACAAACGCATCCATCGTACGAGGATTCGTCCAACCACCAACTTTATCCAATTCATTTGGTAAGTCAAAGTGATACATGGTAATAATTGGTTCAATTCCATGTTTTAGACATTCATCAATTAAATTACTGTAGAATTCTACGCCTTTAGGATTAACTTCTCCATCGCCGTCTGGTAAAATACGTGTCCATGCGATTGAGAAACGATAGGCTTTTAGTCCTAATTCAGCGAGTAAGGCAATATCTTCTTTGTAGTGATGGTAGTGATCTGAACATACATTAAAATTAGGTGTTCCTGGGAAAGGTGTCTTAACATCTTGAACAGATAGACCTTTACCATCTTCATTGTAGGCGCCTTCTACTTGATAAGCACTTGTAGATGCACCCCATAAAAAATTCTTTGGCAATGACATAAATAGCCTCCTTATGTGGTTAAATTATAGCACTCTAAATTAGATTCAAAAAGGGAAACACAAAGCCAATAACTGCGCCGATTAGAATTAACCAAGTTGGATTTACTTTCGTTTTCATTAAGAAATATAACGCAATTGGAAATAATACAAATAAAGGTTGAGCAATAAAACTAGTCCCAATGGATAATGCGACATTGGCCATTAAAGCAAGAGATGCGAGTTTAATGCCTTCTAATACAATGGATATATGTTTGTTTTGACTAAGTTTCTTAAAGAATGGGTGTAAGACAATAACTAACACGAAACTCGGTAAGAAAATACCAACCGTTGCGACAATTCCGCCTGTTACACCAAATAACATATAACCAATCGCAGTTGCGGTTGTAAATACCGGACCTGGTGTAACTTGACCAATTGCGATCGCATCCATAATCTGGGATAAGGTTAATACTTGATAGGTATCTAAAAATTCAGTCTTAACAAATGCGAGTAATACATAACCACTACCATACAAAACAGCCCCGATTTTAAGGAAAGTCCAAAATAAAAGTCCCATCGTAAATGGTTCTACAGAATATGCTTTAAAACTGGGCGCTTTCTTTATGATATAGAATAGAACCCCAATCCCTAATAAGATTAAGATTTCACTATATCCCATAAACGCTAAACTAAATGCGAATATGGTTAAACTAAAAGAAAGACGATCTTTTAACAGTTTACTTCCAAGATTAAATAATACGCTCACGACAATCGCCAACATAACTGGAATAATTCCATTCATTAACGAATCAACACTTGGTAAAGATCCATATTTTACTAAGAAATACGATAATATCAAGACAAGTGTCATTGCGGGCACAATAAAACAAATCCCTGCCACAAACATGCCAAGAGCTCCACCACGGATATATCCGATATGGAGTGCCATCTCAGTTGAGTTAGGTCCAGGAATTAAGTTAGTAAAACCAATGAGATTAAGGAATTCATCCTTATCCAACCACTTTCGTTTTTCGACAAATTCTGTCTCCATCATTGCGATATGAGCGGCTGGTCCACCAAACGCAAGAGTTCCTAATCGACTAAAGATTAGGGCTATTTCGATATATTTGTTCATGGCAATAGTATAACTTAAAATTTATAATTTTCGAAGAATTGTACCTCAAAAGTTTGTTAAGGATGATTTACATAAACAAACCAAAAGAAAACGGATGATAAATCCGTTAATTTCTACAAGTAATTTCCTACAACTAGAACACATGCCTCGACAACGCCCAAACCTAAATCTTTCGCATCTTCTAATAAATCAATTGATATCGTACCAGGTTGAAGCCATATGGTTGGGATGCCTAAATTCTTAATCGAATCTAAGTAATTTACCCCAATCGTAGGATTAACTACGAATACAACCAAATCAGGAACACTAGGACACTTCTCGATTGATTCATAAACTACTTCACCAAATAAATTCTGATATTTAGGATTAATTGGATAAGCAACCTTATTCAAAGACCGTATCTTACGTACAATTTTATTCGCATACGAATTAGAATCTGTATTAACTCCAAGCACGGCAATCGTATGACTATTACTTAATACTTTTTTTGGATCTAGCATATTTATACCTCTTCTTACATGTATTGTATCCTAGTACGCTTTTCGAGTAAATGAATGAGCACTTTTGAATAATTGTTAACGATAAGTGTAATTTATGATATAGTTTTTTTGCACGGATTTATTCTTATTCGGGGTGAATGGTGTATAAAGGGTGGATAAATGAAGAATCTATTTAAATTATTTTTGGTTATTACACTAGGGTTAACCGTTTCGGCATGTTCTAAAACAGATGATGTAAAAGAAGAAGATGAAAAAGAAGTTGTAGAAGAAGTGGTAGATGAGGATTATGTACGAGGTGTTTGGACGGATAATGTTTATACGAATGAGTTTGTTGGATTAGATTTCACAATGCCAGAAGGTTGGACATTGGCAACGAATGAAGAATTATTATCGATGTTAGACTCATCCAATGAGCAATTCTTAGATGAAGAGGCAAAGAAGAACTACGAGAAGGCAATTGAACAAGCTTCCACATTCTACGATTTTGCGATATTTAACCTTACTACGGGTGAAAATATGATTATGAATATCGAAGATCTATCCAAAAATGGAGCTGCTATTCTAATTACTGAAGACCAATTCTTAGATGTTGTCGAGGAACAAATTCTCAACATTGAGGGAATTGAGTATGAAGTTGTGGATCGTTCAGATGTTCGATTCGCAAATGAAGATTATCGAAAATTAGAATTAAGTGCTAACGGTGTAATGACGCAGGAATATTATACAAAGAAGTTTGGAAAATACATGGTTTCAATTGTTGTATCATATGTGACAAGTAGTCCAGACGCAATAACAGCTTTGATTGAAGAGATTAATCAATAAAATAGTGAGGATATGCTAATTACAAGCGTATCCTTTTTTAGTTATATCGCTTATAATTAAGATAAAGATTGAAGTAATTGACAAAAGTGAACACTATTCGCTATTATGTCATTACTCAAGGAGGTTATCATGAGTAAAATATGTATCATTACCGATTCGTCGGTGTCTCTTTTTCCAGAGGACGCAAAACGCATAGGAATTGAAGTTGCGCCTTTGTCCGTAATTGTAGACAATGTAGAATTTAAAGATTTTATCGACATTGGTCCAAAAGAAATTGTAGAAGCACTTCAAGCTAAAAAATCATTAAAAACATCTCAACCAAATCTAGGTTTTCTAGATGAAATGATGGAAAGAATCAAGAAAGAAAACTATGATCATATTCTTGTGTTCTCTATTGCGAGTTATTTATCCGGTACCTTCCAAGCGTTCCGTTTAGCCGCAACAAACCATGATATTGAGAATATTACATTTGTGGATAGTCGTTCCGCAGCTGCCCCAATTCGTCATGTCGCAATTAAAGCACGTGAAATGGCAGATAAGGGTGTAAGTGTTGAAACGATTCTAGCGTATGCGGATCGCGTATTCAAAGATTGTAAGACATATATCCTACCCGATAATATTGATCAACTCGTAAGAGGGGGTCGTGTTAAAGGTCCAGTCGCAGCGCTTATCAACTTATTAAAAGTTAAATTAGGGTTATACATTGACTACAACGTAAATACGATCGAGAAATTTGATACAGCTCGTACTGAGGCAAAACTCTTTACTGCCGTTATCGAAGACATGGTAAAACGTGGTGTTAGTGCTAAAACACACAAAGTATATTTCCCTGAATGTGATGCGAGTGGTCGTATCGATTCATTCATAAAAACATTGAATGAAGTGATTCCAGGATGTGAAACAGAAGTAATTATCCTTCCAGCAGGGGTTGCGGCTCATGTTGGGCTAAATGCCTTTGGAATTCAAGCAGTTTTGAAAGATTAGTGATTGATGAAAGAACCTCTCAGTGATACCATAAACACAAGAGAGGTTTTTAATTATGAAAGTTGCGGTCGTAACAGATAGTGCTTGTGGCATGAGTCATTTGAATATCAAGATGGATGGATTGTATATGTTACCTCTTCAAATCACTGATGGTGAAAATAATTATTTTGAAGGCGAAAATATTACGAATGACCAATGTTATCAGATGATGTTCATGGGGAAACATATGAAATCATCCCAGCCTTCTTTTGGTCGTATACAAGAATTATTTACTGATTTGAAAAAAGAGTATGATCATATATACGCTGTACCTTTAGGAAAAGGACTTTCAAGTACATTAAATACGATGGAACTTGTCGCAAAAGAAGTTGATGTACCATTTACTGGAATGGATTGTTACTCCATGGCAAATATTGAGCTTGTTTGTGCAGTTACAGCTCGCCAATTATTTGATCAAGGGAAGAGTATTGAAGAAGTGGATAAAATCATCCGAGATATGGCAGAACATAGTATTACATTGATCATGGCAGAAGACTTAAAATTATTTGCGAAGAATGGTCGTACTACTGCGCTTGCCGCAACGATTGGTGGATTTCTAAATATAAAACCCGTTCTTGTGATTCGCAAAGAAACGGAAGGCAGAATTGATATATTAGATAAATTAAGAACGATTCATAAGGCGTTCCATTTCATCGTGGATGAATTTGAAAAGTTTGGGGTTAATGAAGAATATGAATTTTGTATAGGACATGCGTGGAGTAAAGAAAATGCGGAACTCTTAGAAAGTTTGATTCGTGAACGTTTCCCAGATTCAAAACTCTATGTGACAGATCTTATTTGTAGTGGTGGAGTTAATGCTGGTCTTGGTTGTGTTGCGACTCAAGCAATTCGTAAACCAAAGATTTAACTTGAGTTAAACTTCATTCCTCGTTAAAATAGGTCTAATGAGGTAAGTTATGCGTCGATTTAATTTTAAAGCAGTGTATAATTGTCGAGATATTGGTGGTTTTTTAACACAATCAAATCAAATTGTTAGAAATAATGTTTTTCTACGGAGTGATAATTTAACCGATCTACAAGCGGATGAAATGGAGTTCTTACAAACATATGGTGTGCAAGCAGTTATTGATTTTCGTCATCAAAATGAAATCGATCATGCACCAGATCCATTTGTAAATCATCCCAATGTAGATTACTATAATATTGCGATCTTAGATCATGCACAGTTTACACTTGAAGATCTTAATCGAATTAAGCTAAGTGATTTGTACATTTCAATGTCAGAGAATAAAGCGTTTATTAAACAAGTTTTTGATACATTTGCGAAATATGATAAAGCTGTTTTATATCATTGCACAGCAGGTAAAGATAGAACTGGTGTTATTACAGCACTTCTTTATAAGTTAGTTGGTGTACCGGATATCGATATTATTGCGGATTATGAAGTGTCATTTACGTATCTTGTTCCGAAGTATGTTGGAAGAGATGAGAATGTAAGTGAGATGTATCAAGATTTATTCAGTTCAAGACCTGAAACAATGAGTACATTTCTAAATTATTTGAATTATAAGTATCCGAATATAGTGGATTATTTTATCTCAAGAGATATCTCAATGGAAACCATTGATATCATAAAACGTAAACTATTAGGTGCGTAAGGAGCTCTATGAATCTCAGAAAAGTAATATTAAGTTTAGCTTTGATTTTCTTTAGTGTTTTGTTTTATTGCATATTACAAGCATATGCATTCTTGGATACTGCAGTTAAAGCATCCGGTGTTACATTAGCAGAATTATCAGGAAGTGGATTTAATACGTTTATCGTTTGGCTTCAATTCCCACTCGTTATTTTATTAATCATAATCTTTATTTATTTAATCTTTGGGGATAAGAGTTTAACGGCACAAGCTCAAAACGCTAAACCATTAAAGTAATCAAGTTAACACCTGTAAAGGTGTTTTTCGATTAAAGGAGATTCAATGGATACTTTATATCAATTAAGGTCTAAGAATGATAAATCAATCAAACAACTTGATCCTGCATCAAGAGAGTTGATTCGTTCGATCATGAGTTATATTAGTCAATTTGAAGTTACACGTTATGAGTTAGAGAAAATAAAGGCGGATATTCTTGATAAAGCGAACAGTTATACAAAACGTAATACATCGTTATTTAAAGAAGTAAAGGATGTGAAAACGTATTGTACAAATCTAACCGATAAATTAAATCTAAGTAAAATAAGTATTAAGAACTTATTGCTTGTTGAATACTTACCAATGATTGGTTTCTTCTTCATGTTTGTAATATTAGTCTTACATTTCTTAGGACTTTGGTTCAGTGGTAATGGTTTAATCACAAGTATCGATGTGTCTGTAGGTTATCCTATTTTCATGGTTGTACAGTATTTCTCAATCGTGTACTTGTTATACCTTGAGAGACGATATTCAATTGAGAATAAATCGAAGAAAAATCTTGGATCATTTGCGAATATATTCTTGGTTCTAACCGTTATTCAATTTATATCCGATAGTCCTACATTAACGAGTACACTTATCCAATTAAATCTATTTGTGTTAGTTGGAATATTATTCTTATTCCTCGCTTGGGTAGTTTATAAAGAACTTCAAACAAAGTAAAACGATAACTGATACATTCAGTTATTTTTTTCTATACAAACCTAGATATTCTATGTATAATATACCTAGGAGCGCTAGGTATGGATAAAAACTATATAGGAGCAGGTTCGAATCTATTGATATTAGGATTAATTAGTCAAAGAGATCGTTATGGATATGAGATTATTCGTGATTTAGAGATATTATCCGAAAATGTATTTCAATATAAAGAAGGAACTCTTTATCCTATCTTGCATAAGTTTGAGGCATTAGGATATGTGACATCTTATTTTAAACGTGAAAATAATAAAGAGCGTAAATATTATCAAATTACGAATACAGGACGTAAGCAATTGGTTATTGAGAAAGAAGAATTTGAGTTATTTAAAAATACTTTGAACAATGTCGTGGGGACATTTAAATATGAGTTCAGTGAGTAATTCATACATTAAACAAGTTCTTAAACATGTGAAATTTATTGTGGATCATCGCTCGATTAAAAGAGAACTTAGAAGTCATATCAATGATTTGATTGAAGAACACAATTGGCAATCTCTTTCTAATGATGAAATAAATAATCACATCATGGAAGAAATGGGTAATCCAGACGATATAGGCAAAGAATTGAACAAGATTCATCATCCTATAATTGGTTATGTTTGGGTAATTACCAGAGCTATTTTTATTGTGATTCTATGTTTATCACTCTATAACGTATACCAATCATTTATTTTAACATCTCAAAACAATCAAATGAAATCAGATGAAAATCTTGATATTAAAAGTATACTTAATGCGATTGGGTATACTAATGGTGAAGATATATCGAATGTAAAGTATAGGGATTGGGATATTCGAGAAGTAGTTGAGATTGATAATACGACAATCGTATTTGAAAGAGTTCTATTGCTTGATAATGATAATTTAGTCCTTTTATATCGAACAAATGGAAAGTTTAATTTCTTTAATCAATATAGTAATATTTACATGTTTAATTCGTTAAAACTTAATCTAAACGATAATAAAGAATATCCCCAAGATATTAATGTTCAAATGTGGATGAGTGGATTAGTAATCACATATTTTAATGGTGTACCGTATGAGACTAACTCGATTACACTTAATTTTAAACAAGTAAGTGAATCATTTGATCTAAGTATTAATGGGGATAATTATGAATAAGAAAATGAAGATTGTACTCTATATAGTCGTTAGTATCTTCGGGTTAGTCTATTTAATGAAATCAAATCATTTCTATTTAAGTTTAGAAGATTATGGGAAAGCTCGTGCTAAAGCAGAATTGTTTAATAATCCTATCATTGAGATTGTACAACTAAAGGGAAACGATGGCATTCTCTTAGCATATGAAGAAAACTATGTATCTTGTTACTTCGGTAGGAAATCATTTGGTTTCTTATGGAAAGATTTTTCTGGGATTGGAATGTTACGTGAAGTAGATGATATGAGTGATGAAGCGATTGAAACGTATAAACAAGATTGTATTTACTCATATGAGATCAATCATATGGAGAACTGGTGATTTTATTAACATTGTATGTCACATCTATTTCTAGTATCATAAATATAGATAATCATTCGGGGGAATGCATGGGGAAACTAAATCATTAAATTTTAGATGTAAAACTCATTTTTTGAGTTTTTTGTTTGTAAGGTGAGAACATGTCTGAATTGACAATGCTTAAAAGTGAAAATAAGAATTTAAAGAAACTGCTGAAAGGGGAAAATAGAAAGCTATTTTTAGATATTGACTATTATATTTCAAGACATTCTATTTCTAAACATGAATATCAATCGTTAATAAAAGAAGTGTTACTCGATTTTACAGATCGCACAATTCTTGGTGAAAATCTGTGGGACACAATTGAAGATCCTAAAATATATATTGATGAATATATTGAAAAGTATAATTTAGAAAAAACGAAATGGGGAATATTGACGAGTGAATACATTTTGGTGTTTATAGGATTTCTATGTTTCTATTTTATTTTTACAAACTTTTTATCGCCATCTTCTAATATGCTTAATAATCCATGGTTAATTGAAATTAGTACTGAAGGATTTTTTAAATGTTTAGGATATAGTACCTATGGTTTATATTTTGAACTACTAACCAAAGCAACTTTGTTTAAAAAGAATAAAGCAATGACTACTCAGAAAATATTAGTGTTCTTCGGATGGGCTTTATTTATGTTTATTCTATTGGCTTTATCTGGTATGAATATTGTGACAATCACACTACCTAAAGTAATCGTATATTTAGTTTTATTTATATGTATTTTACTCGTTTATCTAATTCAAAAGAAAAGGACATTTTAATTAATCAATATTCGGGGGAACAATGATTACAACAGCTGAACAATCTCAACAAAT
>DASSDQ010000066.1:0-8883 GCA_035697025.1 Erysipelotrichaceae bacterium
AATGGTATCCCCATATAAGGTCGCATAGCCTAACGCAACTTCTACTTTATTCCCATTGTTACAAATAACGCCACCTTTATAAGACGCGAATGATGACAATAAATGTCCTCTTAGACGCGCTTGGATATTCTCATACGCTAAACCTTCTTTTGGATCAATCTGATATTGAGTAAGTGTCGATTCAGTCGCATGAACTAATTCTTCGATACTTCCCGCATGATATTCTATCCCTAACTTTTGTGCAGTTTCGTACGCAATATTTTTAGATTGTGCTTGGTTATATCGACTTGCCATATTATAGGCAATAACTCGTTCATTGCCCAAGGCCATACACAATAATGCCGCATTAACACTACTATCAATTCCACCCGATAATCCAATAATCCATTTTGGTTTAAACGGTAGTACTTGTTTATCAAACTCTGTAATCGCTGTTAAAATACCATTTAATAACTTATTCGTTTGGGTATGAACCGGATAAGTGTTATCTAAATCAAAGGTTAAACAATCTTGTTTAAAATCATCCTTACATTGGCCTAATACTGATCCATCCTTTTGATAGATTGTACTATCTCCGTCAAATACTAAGACATTCTTCCCATTATTCTGCATACCACTCGCATTGACATACACAAAAGGAACCATCTGTTCACCATGTGTTTTCACATGTTCCATAATACGTTTCTCACGACTCAATTCTTTGTTTAGAGTCCAAGGTGATGATGATATGTTAACGATAAAATCCACATTCTGTTTAATGTAGATATCCGTTGGATCGACATTGTAGTCTTTACTCCATAAATCTTCACAAATCTCTAATCCAATTCGATACGATTTATTATCTTTAGTATAGATAAATGGATTAATTGTATCCGTTAATGAAAGATTATTTTCTAACGCATGATCGTAACCACTCTTAAAATAACGTGAATCATCAAAGAAACGATAATCGGGTAGACAATGTTTATAGTAATGTCCATTATTCAAATTATTTTCTTTTTGTACCCATTCATTCTGATACGCAAAGAATGCGGTATTATAGCGGTTAAAACGACCATCGCGATTACGTTTGCCTAACTCATTATGACTGATATTTCCCCATATAATCCCAATATCATTCGACCATGATTTAATCACCTCATTCGCAAGTGTTAACTGTGACACAAACGATTCTTGTAGGTAAAGATCAGAGATTAGATAACCTCCAACTGCCATTTCAGGAAACACAATTAGATCCGCATTATCCCTTTTCGCATCTAAAACCAATTGATGCATATGCTTAAGATTCACATCAATTTGTCCGGCTTGAATATTTAATTGTGCCATCGCTATTTTCATACGTTAACCTTCTTACCTACGGTCCATAAATCAAATGTTTCATAGCCTAAACGATGATAAATACTTCCAGCTTTTGGATTATCATAGAATAAGCATGGTACTTTACCTTCACTTAAACACTCTTTCGATAATTCATATACAACTTGCGAAGCTAATCCCTGTGTACGATATTCAGGTAGTGTAAATACCCCACCGACCATAACCGACGCATCTGTCTCAACCGAGGTATTCGCATGCGCAATCACTTTGTCTTGGTCATATACAATGAAAGCCCGTGATTTCTTTGAATCTAACTTATCAAACATACGTTGTGCACGATCTTCAAAATTTGTGTTGAAATCACTAAACTCGGTAATGGAATAAAACGATTGTGCAATCGCTGTCGCATCTTTTGATTGTGCTCTAACTACTCTAGGTGTTAATACATTATCCTTTAATACTTTACACTCACAGAAATACATGGTGCGAAACTTATACGAACTAAATAACTCACTAGGAAGTGAATCAATTTGTGATTTACTTCCACTCATGACATTAATTCTAGGATCATCCAATCTCTCTTTAAATCCAACAAAGTCATAAATCGTATCGAAGAGATAGAACACAAAATTATTGTGATAACGCAATAAAACAGCCCCTATCTTATCATCTTGTTCATCTAACCATATTTCTTGGTAATCCGTCTCCAATCCATTCTGTTGGATATCCCCATAAATAAACATCGTTCGACTTGGATCTTGTTTAAGGCGATCCATTAACCATTCTTTTTCAGTTTCTCTTATTTTTCGTATCATACTTCAATTATACAATAAACAGACAAAATAAAAGTTAGTCTTTCGACTAACCTCTTGATTTAAAGAAACCTGGAATATCACTTTCGTCTTCAAATGTTGCAGGACTTTCTTTGCGAATATCTTCCACAACTTTACGCGCATCTTGAACAGGGTTTTTAACTTGATTAACTTTAGGTAAATCAAAGCCTGTCGCAATAACGGTAATAATTATATTATCCCCAAGTGATTCATTAATCGCAACCCCAAAGATAATATCAATATCAGATCCAGCTGATTCACGGATGAAATCAACCGCATCATTCGCATCAAAGATGGTAATACTTTCGCCACCCGTCACATTTACAATCGCATTACGAGCTCCACGAATTTGTGCTTCAAGTAATGGAGATGTAATAGCCTTAGCCGCAGCTTCTTGAGCTTTACTATCACCTTGCGCCATACCAATCCCAATCAATGCGGATCCTTGACCTTCCATAACTGCACGAACATCCGCGAAGTCTAAGTTAATCAATGCAGGAACTGCGATTAAATCAGTAATAGTCTGTACACCTTGACGTAAAACATTATCTGCTTCTCTAAACGCTTCCACAAATGGAATACGTCCAATAACTTCTAACAATTGATTATTTGACACAATAATCAATGAATCGACATAGTTACGTAATTCTTCTAATCCACGATTTGCTTGTTCAGTACGTTTCTTACCCTCAAAGGTAAATGGTTTTGTGACAATCCCAACCGTTAATATATCAAATTCTTTCGCAATTTTCGCAAATAAAGGCGCAGCCCCTGTACCGGTACCACCACCAAGACCTGCAGTAATAAAGACCATATCGGCACCCTTCATCGCTTCACGAATATCATCTTCACTCTCAAGCGCTGCTTTATAACCAATTTCTGGATTTGCCCCAGCCCCAAGACCTTTAGTAATTGTTTTACCTAAGATTATTTTATTCTTCGCTGGTGAAATATTTAGAACTTGTAAATCAGTATTAGCGACATAGAACTCTACACCTCTAACATCTTCTTCAACCATTCGATTAATCGCATTACACCCAGCGCCACCAACACCGAATACTTTAATCTTTGCGACTTGATTATAATTTAATTCACTCATTGTTTTACCTCTTGATTAACGTCTTTCAAATAAACCTTTGAACTTACCAGAAATCGTATCTTCATTGATTGTCTCTTTTTCTTTAACTAACATCTGATTAAATAATCCCATATCAACACCCGCTAAAAACTCACGAAGAGGCGTTTGGTCCTTAAGTACATAGAATAATCCAGTAACACTCGCAAGCGCAGATGAGCGTACACCTAATGTTTCAGGAATGTACAATTCACATTCACACTGACATGTAGCCGCTAAGAGTTGATCAAATCCATTAATTTCTCCAGACTCTCCGAATAATACTATTTTAGCATTAGATGTCTCTAATATCGGTGAAATTGTTGATTTAATTTCATTAATCCATACATTTAAGATGGGTTGAATCACATTCATCAAATCTTCTTCACTTAACGTGTGCGTTTTACCATCGGTAGACCATAAATAGATCGGCGTATTCGGATAATGATCCAATCCAAAACGTGCATTCATATGCAGTAAACGATCCGCAATATCGATTGGTAAATTAAAACGATTCACCATCGCACTAATAATTTGTTTAGAACCCAAATTGATGGTCTCAGTACTTACAAGTTTACCTTTTGCGAATAGACTTAAACTCGTTGTTTGACGCTCTACTTTAACCGCAATGAGATGTTGCTCAAGGGATTTTTCAAACAATGAAGCTTCTTTACCCATCGCAAAACTATCTAAACTTATTTCAGATACTTGTAATCCCGCTTTTTCAACGGTTTGTACATATCGATAAACCATTTCTTTATCTGCACAAAGTAAATCCACATCTACCGCTAATGAATCACATACTTCATTAATTGGTAACTTACGCATCGTAATCCCATTCACCAATGATTTTGTAATTGCTAAATTAACCAATGCTTGATGTTCAGGTAATTCTGTTCGAAGTGCTTCTTTATAGACTGATTTAATATCACGAAGTGTTACACGTTCTTCTATTGGGACATTAATTCGTCTCACATAACGAGCTAGCCCAACACTTGGAAGAGATAAAATAACACGTTCAATCGATAAACCTAAATTCTCTTCGACATGTTTAACTGCAGACACTATTTTTTGTATAACTGCGGCTTGATCTACGATTTGTGCGTTGTGTATTCCCGAGGAAAGAACACGTTCAACCTTTAATATATTTAGTCGTGTATTAAAAAACTGACCCACTACGAGGCGTATTTCATGGTCAGCTATTTCGAGTCCAACTTGGACATCTTGTTCGTTCATTGTCGCCCCTCCTCAACTTCTTTATCATTATAACATAGTGGCTTTTTTAATAAAAAGTTTTTTAATGTAATGACTTGCAATGTCGTTATTTTCATGATATTCTTTATAAGCAATTCAAATGAAAGGGGGTACTACGGTATGTCAAGAGTTTGTGCCGTAAGCGGTAAAAAAGCATTATCAGGAAATAAACGTTCTCACTCACTACAAGCTAGTCGTCGTAAGTGGAATGTAAACCTTCAAAAAGTTAAAGTTGTTGTGGATGGCAAACCACAACGGATCCGTATTTCCGCCCGTGCTTTAAAAACATTAAAAGCCCAACAAGCTTAATAAATAGGAGTTCTACTCCTTTTTTATTATCGTGTTAGGTATACGATTACTTTGCCTTGGTGCACAATGAGTTGTGCATCTTTTTTTATCCATTGATTGGATACAGTTTTCAGTTCATGATAATCCATTGTGTAATGGTCTAATGGATAGCTAAAACCGTTGAGTGTGATTGTAGATGTTTCATAAGTAAAAACAGAAAAATAAGTATAATCATTTTTCTCAATTTTATAGTCACCTTTTGTATAGGCTTGAATGCAATTATGTGCATCGTACAGTGTAACACTTGGATATTTATACGCTAATTGTAGATTTATGTGTTGATGATCTAAACGATCATTTAATGCGCCATAGACATGAATCCGTGTATAGCCTTGATCTAAACACCATTTAATCGCTAATTCACTATCGGTCTCATCTTTTATGGATGAGACTTTTATTATTTGTTGAACATTACTAATAATGGATTGGTACTCAAGTTCACTCACTGAATCAAAATCACCTATTGCGCATAAAACAGTGTGTTTATCACGCACTAAAGTATAGGCGCCTTTTTCAACCCCAACACAATCCCCTATTACTTTATATGGTACATCCCTTAAGACTAAGGTTACTTCAGATTCCATAGTTTCTCGATTGTTTCAGTAATATTGTTCTTAAAAATATAACTACCCGCAACTAATACATCTGCCCCAGCATCTAATACTAATTGTGCAGTTTCGTGATTAATTCCACCATCTACTTCGATTAATACTTTATATTGATTTGTATCAATTGTTTGTCTTAATATTTGTATTTTATCAATCGCATTTAACATAAAGGATTGACCACCATAACCAGGATTTACACTCATGATTAAGACTAAATCAATTTTATCTAAATATGGTAATAAGTCTCTTACATCCGTACTTGGTTTAATTGATAATCCTACTTTTACATTCTTCGCATGTATTTTATCAATAATCTGTAGTACTTCTTCATCATTCTTACATGCTTCAAGATGGAATGTGATTAAATCCGCTCCCGCATCAATAAACACGTCAGAGAAGTAATTAGGATCACTTACCATAATATGAACATCCATAAATAAATCACTGTTTAAACGTATTTGTTTGCAGATATCTGGTCCAAAACTAAGATTAGGCACAAAATGACCATCCATCACATCAAAATGAAGCCATGTCGCATGACTTTGTTTAATTTCATCTAATTGGGTTAATGTTTGTGTAAAATCCATGCTTAATAGAGATGGCGCAATAATCATTTATAGGACTTCCTTTCATCAATAATTAATTGTCTAACTTCTAAATAATGAGCATATCGATCCGGATGAATTAAGTTTGCCTTAACCGCATCTTTTACTGCACATTTAGGCTCATTTACGTGTGAACAATCTCTAAATTGACACGCTTCACGATAAGGATCAAATTCTTTTACTAAATACCCTAATTGTTCTAATTCAATGCTCTCAAATTCAAGTGATGAGAAACCAGGTGTATCTGCCACCCAACCACCTGCTATAGGAAAGAGTTGGACATGACGTGTTGTATGTTTACCACGACCAAGTGCTTTTGAAATTTCTTGTGTTCTTAAGACAAAGTCAGGATTCAAACGATTAAGTAAGGATGATTTGCCTACTCCGGATTGTCCGGTTAATACACTAATCTTATCCTTTATCGCATCTTCAAGTCCGATGATTTCTTTACCTCGGGCAACACGAATGACATGCATACCGTCTTTTTCATATTGAATTAAATCATTGTATATTGGACTATCATCTGGCACTAAATCTAGTTTTGTTACAATTAAGACAGGTTCTATATTCGCATTACGGACAAGCCATACAAAACGATCGACAAGTTGTGTCGAAAAATCTGGTTTAACTGCACTCATCACAATTAATGCTTTATCAACATTTGCGATGGATGGACGACTCATTTCATTATGTCGAGGAAGAACTTTTGTCATCATATAGACATCTTCTCTAAGTTCATATTCGATATGATCTCCAACAAGTGGTAACGAATTAAACTTTAACTTACCACTTCCTTGAGCAATAAGTTCTTCATTCTCTTCAGTTAATATCGTATAACGATTTGAAATAATCTTTATTATGATCGCTTTTTTCATTAATAGTAACTCAACTCAATAAAGTTATTGGGTCCTTGTGTGTAGTATTCTAATGGTTCTGGTGTTATATCCACAACCACATCACGTGTAAGCTTTGAGATTTGTTCTTCACTCATTCCTTCTGTCGATAATTGGTTTAAATAAACAACTGCACCAAGTGCTTCAAGTTGTGCTTGAGCTGTCGCAATATTCAATCCTTTGATTTGCGGAATTAAGAATTCTACAGGTGCAGAAACGATGAATTTAATTTCATATTGACGTTTAGGATCTAATTTTGTATCAGGTAGTAAGAGTTCTTGTTCAAGAATTAATCCAGATGGAATATCTTGTTTAGCGAGATATTCAATTCTTACATTAATCTTTGTGTCTTCTAACTCTTTTTTAACTTCATCGATATTTCGTCCATTGTAATCCTCTACCACAAAGTAAATACCTTCACTAAGCGTGATATTAATGGTTGAACCTTTTTCTAATAATGTGCCAATACTAGGCGTAATTTTAATTACTTTCCCAGCTTCCACATTGTCGGTTAATTCATAGTTTATCGTTGAGGCAATCTCAATCCCTGAGTCAAATAATGCCTCACGTGCTTCAGCGAGTGTCATATTGGTAAGGTCAGGAACCTCCACCATATTACGGTTTGGATCGAATACACCACTTAAGGCAAGGATAAATATCAATGTGATTGTAGAAAATAAAACCAATCCCATTCCCCAGAATGATTTAATATTCCATTTGCCTACTTTTTCTTCTTTTAATCCATTTACTTTATTAATAATTATTGTTTCATCACTCTCATTCGGTTGATCAAACTCAAATCGTTTAACATTCTTGTTCTTATCTGATAAACTCGTTTTTAAATCTAAACGCATATCTTCTGCAGATTTATACCGATTATTACGATTTTTTGCGGTAGATTTAAGAATAATATTTTCAATAGACATTGGTAATGTTGGGTTAAATTCTAAAACACTCGGCATTTCATCTTTCAAGTGCTTCATTGCGACTTGTACTGGAGTTTCTCCACGATATGGAACTTCTCCTGTAAGTAGTTCATAGAAACAGATTCCTAATGAGTAGATATCACTTTGGAAGGTTGCACTTTCACCACGCGCTAATTCAGGTGCTAAATAATGTACACTTCCTAATACGGTATCTGTTTGTGTTAATTGAAGTGAATCAGAAACTGTCGCAATCCCAAAATCCGTTATTTTAACGGTCCCATCATCTTTGATTAGTACATTTTGAGGTTTGATATCACGATGAATAATATTGTTCTTATGCGCTTCTGCGACAGCAGATATAAGTTGATCCATAATCGCAAGTGCTTCATTGATTTCTAAAGCTCCACGTTGTTGGATGAGTTGTTTTAAGGTACGTCCACGAATGTATTCCATCACAATATAGTGATGTCCATTCTCTTCACCAACATCATAAATTTCAACGATATTAGGATGAGTTAGAGCACTAGCAGAATTCGCTTCTCTTTGAAATCGTAGAACAGAAACAGGTTCTAACGATAAATTTCCACGCAAAACTTTAATCGCAACTTCACGATTTAATAATTCATCCTGTGATAGGAAGACATCCGCCATTCCGCCTTCACCTAAACGTTTAAGAATACGATAACGTGACGCAAGTATTTCAATCATACTCAATTCACCATCCACGCGAGTGTCACAGTAATATTATCTGCCCCACCGGCTTGATTCGCTTCTTTAATTAATTGTTCGACTTTATTTTCGTTATTTCGTCTTTGTTTAAGAATAAGCTCAATACGCTTATCACTGAGCATATTGTGCAATCCATCGCTACAACAAATAATTCCTTTAATATTTGATTTCACTTCGAAAATATCAACTTCCACATGATCCATTACACCACACACATTGGTTAAAACAGATCGTTGTGGATGTACTTTAGCTTGTT
>DASSDQ010000067.1:0-3241 GCA_035697025.1 Erysipelotrichaceae bacterium
ATGGATTATAATCGTGAACGATTTGCGAAATACGAATACCAAATATTAACAAATGGAAAAGAAACAATCGTAGCGCAATTAATAGATGAAGCAATTCGCGATGGGTTAAAACGTTTAGTTTATCCTTCTATTGAACGTGAAATCCGATCGAATTTAACCGATATGGCACAAGAAAAATCAATCGATGTTTTCTCATCTAATTTAGAGCGTTTATTATCACAAGCTCCTTTGAAAGGTTCTGTAATACTAGGATTTGATCCAGCGTATCGAACTGGATGTAAACTTGCGGTGATTGATGGGACAGGAAAATTATTGCATATCAGTGTTATATTCCCTCATCCTCCTGTCAATAAAAAAGCAGAAGCTAGCACAAAATTGATTGATATTATTAAAAAATATAAAGTTACTGTCATCGCAATTGGTAATGGGACAGCAAGTCGCGAATCTGAAGCATTTGTGGCAGAAATATTACGTGATAATCCAGAACTTAATGCACGTTATGCGATTGTGTCTGAGGCTGGGGCATCTGTGTATAGTGCTGGTGATTTAGCACGTGAAGAGTTCCCAGACTTACATGTTGAAGAACGTTCAGCTGTTTCAATTGCACGACGTTTACTTGATCCACTATCAGAACTCATTAAGATTGATCCAAAAAGTATTGGAGTTGGCCAGTATCAACATGATTTAGCGCCAGCTCGACTTCAAGAAAGATTGGATTTTACAGTTGTGAAATCTGTAAACCGAGTTGGGGCTGATGTTAATACCGCAAGTGAAGAATTACTTCGTCATATAGCAGGTTTAAATAAGAATGTGGCCAAATCACTTGTTTCATTTAGAAATGAAAATGGATTGTTTAATAGTCGTGCACAATTAACTAAAGTAAAAGGGTTAGGCGCAAAAGCATATCAACAAGCAGCTGGATTCTTACGTATTCCTGAGGCAAAAGATGAATTGGATCGTACCGCAATCCATCCAGAGAGTTATGCATTAGCGAAAAGCATTATGCGTGAGTTAGGAATAAAATCATTAACAGATGAGAATCGAGGAATTGCGTTAAGTACTGCCGATGCTCAATCCATCGCAAATCGTTTAAACTCAGACATTTATACTGTAAAGGATATTCTAAGTATCTTATCCGTACCATTTAGAGACTATCGTGATCGCTTTGATGGACCACTTTTACATAATGATATTGTAAAGATAGAAGATCTAAAAGTAGGGATAATTCTTGAAGGAACCGTTCGAAATGTGACTGATTTTGGGGCATTTGTCGATATTGGTTTAAAAAATGATGGGCTTGTTCATATTTCTAAATTAAGCAAAGATAAAATAAGTTCACCGTATGAAAAAGTCGCTGTAGGAGACATTGTTAGTGTTAAAGTTATCGAAATAGATCTAGAACGGAATAAAGTCGCATTGAGTATGTTGGATATTTAAACAATAAATAGTTATTGATAAACGATAAGTATATGATAGAATAGGTGTATAAACTAGATTCAAGGAGTTAATATGAAACAAAGTTCTACTTTATTCTTACGTATCGTTATATTTGTACTTGCATTACCAATCTTAGCATCATGTTTCTTCGTCTTTCCGGTATTTACCTTAAGAGGTTCAGAAATACTACCAGAATTTGCTTATCTAAGATTTCCATATCTAATTGCACTTTATATCGCATCACTGTTATATTTCTTTGCGTTATATCAAGGGTTTAGATTACTAGATAATATTGATGAAAATGAAGCATTCTCTGATTTATCAGTAAACGCACTTAAAAATATAAAGTTTAGTGCATTCGCAATTAGTGTTGTACTCGCAACATTTATGCCGATTGTCTATTATGTTGCGGATTTAGACGATGCGCCAGGTTTAATCTTAATTGGAGCTTCGATTGTATTTACACCGATTGTCATATCTGTATTTGCGGCATTGTTAGAGCGATTACTTAAGGAAGCTATCCGAATTAAATCTGAAAATGATTTAACGGTATAAGGACAAAACTATGTTAATTATTAATATTGATGTCATGTTAGCGAAACGAAAAATGAGTGTGACGGAATTAACTGAAAAGGTTGGAATCACAATCGCAAATCTATCAATCTTGAAGAATGGTAAGGCAAAGGCAATTCGTTTTTCTACCTTGGAGGCAATCTGTAAAGCACTTGATTGTCAACCTGGAGATATTTTAGAATATCGTGAATAAAGGATTAAAGCACATTTAAAAGTGTGCTTTTTGTATATCTTGCATAAATGAATGGATAATCGTAAAATTAAACAGATAAATGAAATACGTTTAATCGTAGGGAGATAATTATGAGAATAACAGAAGAAGCACAAATCCTATTAAAAGAAGCACTTCAAGCCAATAGCGCTGATGCATTATATGTTCAATTAGAAAATTCTTGTTGCGGAGAATCATTGTCATTTGCTCTAGCAATGAAAGAAGAAGATGATACGATTATGATGATTGATAATATTCCAGTTATTATGGATTTAGTAGCGCTTAAGCGTGCCGAAGAAGTATCTATAATCGTTCAAAATGGGCAATTATTAGTTGATGATAAAACCGTTAGCACAAGTTCATGTTCAAGTGGTGGTTGTGCAGGATGTGCAAGTAATTAATTTAATAGAAAATGTAAGAATATTTACATTTTTTTTAAATAGTAAGGAGTTAGAATGAATATACAATTTAAATTAATTCAGAATAATCTAGATTTAGCTCATAAAATGATCGATTGGTATAACAACCCTGATATCGCTCATTTCATTCATGTTAATCGAAATGAAGAGAATCCTCATGAATATTCTTTAAAGGATGTTATAAAAGAACTTCATCCACACTCCAATGTATACCGTTACTCTATTTTAGATGGTGATTTACCAATCGGTGAATTATCAATCACTAGAGACTTTTTTCTCTTAATGAAGAAGAATGAGAATAGTGCTTGGATTTCTATTTTGATTGGTGATCAAAGTTATTGGGGCAAAGGAATATCTAAATTAGCAATGAAGTTCTTAGAAGATACCTGTCGTGACATGGGATTTAAACGAATTGAGCTAGGTGTATTTGAAAACAATACGAAAGCTTTTAATCTTTATAAATCTTTAGGTTATAAAGAATTTACTCGTATCGATCATTTTACCTTCTCACAAGGAAGATGGTGTGCGGATATTCGTTTAGAGAAGTATCTTTAAATAAGCTTATTTGATAAGATAAATTAAAGAGTTTGGGGGAACTTTA
>DASSDQ010000068.1:0-4010 GCA_035697025.1 Erysipelotrichaceae bacterium
AAAAAAGGACTATTTCTAGTCCTAATTGTTGATTAATAATTTTTTTCGTCAATTGCGAAATGTGCATGACTTTCGCCACAGACTGGGCATACACTTGGAGCGTTGTTCGCTTCAACTTGATAACCACAGACATCACATTCCCAAACAACTTTTTCATCTTTTTTGAAGACTTTATTATCTTCAATATTCTTAACTAAATCTTTATAACGTGCTTCATGACGTGCTTCAATTTTTCCAACTTCTTTCATCAAGAATGCAATTTTCTTGAATCCTTCTTCTTCCGCATCTTTTGCGAAATCAACATACATCGTTGTCCATTCATAGTTTTCACCAGCTGCCGCATCTTTTAAATTTTCAGTTGTTGTAGGTAATCCATCATGTAAGAATTTAAACCATAAGAATGCATGTTCTTGTTCGTTACGAGCTGTTTCTTTGAAGAAATCAGCGATTTGTTCATAACCTTCTTCACGTGCTTTCATTGAGTAAAATGTATACTTGGTGTTAGCCATTGATTCGCCAGCGAATGCGGCTTGTAAATTCTTTTCTGTCTTAGTTCCTTTGAGTTCCATTGTAATACCTTTCATTTAACTATATTTATTATAGTAGTTTACGACATTATAAACAATGCCTAATTAGGAATTATTCCTAATTTCAATTCATATAAAATATATTTTTATGATACTTTTCCATTAACAATTTATTGTGTTCATCTCCACCATCAATATTGGCACTATGGAACACAGGCACTTCAATATTGTGCTCTAAAAGCTTGCGTGCTACTTCAATGGATAAGCTATTCACAATGAAAGCTCCGGTAACTGTTGAAGTAGGTCCCATCTTTTGGCTCATCCCATTAAGTGTATAACTGGAGTCTTCAAACTCTCCACAATTATCAATTACTACATCTCCACAATCCATCAATTTTTTCTGACTTGAATGGCGACTTGTGACTTGATTTGTATACGATACATTGGTTATTACGATTACGGTTAATCCTAAACGATGTGCTTCAATCGCCATATCAATGGTTACTGCATTTCTTCCTGATACTGAATGAAGAATGAGAACATCGCCTTTTTTAACTGGCGCGTTTCTTAGAATTAATGTCCCAAAGCCTTCTAAGCGTTCAATATCACTTGTTAGAGTAGCTGGTCTAATATTCGACATTAAATCTGCCGCAAAAATAGGATTAATATTTACTAATCCACCTGTACGATAAAACAATTCCATCGCCAACATACCTGCATGTGAAGCTCCAAACGCAAAGATTGAATTTTGATTGATAATTGCTTGCGTCATTATTTCCGCAGCTTGATCAATCGATTGTGATTGAGTATCACTTACTCGTTTAATCAATTCTATTAAATGCTCACCATAATTCTGATAATCTTTCATACATTTCTCCTTAGATTTTATGTTTAGTCGATTGTATATGGAATTGGTTTCATCTTCTCAAATCGATATAATTCATTAAATCCAATTTCTTTTAATTGAATTATGATTTTTTCAAAATGATCTTTTAAGTTCTCTATTTTATGTGTATCTGACCCCATCGTTAGTAGTCTTCCACCTAATTCATAATATCTTTTTAGAATTAATGTGGATGGAGTTAAATCCGGTAGATTATAACGATAACTCGATGTATTTACTTCTAACCCTTTATTCTTCTCAATCAAACGTTTTAAGATACGATCAACAAGATCCATAATATGTGAATCATCTAGTACTCCATTTTGATCATAACGTTTAATCACATCTAAATGACCCATTACACTAAAGTCATCAAATTGATCGACTAATTGATATAGGTATTCGTAATATCCACGATTATATTCTATTTGTGACTTTGATTCTTGGTATTGGTTTAACCATAATTCTTTATTATCAATTTGGTGACAGCTCAATAAGATAAAGTCAAAATCATAATTCTTCATATCTTCTCTATAACGATCAATTGTATGTAATTGAACTCCAAATTCTAATCCTAATTTAAGTGAGATCTTATCGCAATAGAGTGTATTTAGTCGATTGTATTCTTTGATAAACTCTGGATAATCAACTTCTTGTTTATCCACATACTGATTTTTAACATCATAATCCACATGATCGGTAAAACAAATTTCATCTAATCCAAGTTCGATTGCTCGAACAACAATTTCTTCCATGGTTAATTTAGAATCGACACTAAAATTGGAATGGATATGATAATCAGCTCTCATCTTTATCTCCATATAATATTTGATTTAAGTTCTGATATAATTCAGGACTACTTGTCGCAAATAAGAATACCGATTTAACATTGAGTTCTTGGTGTTCTTCAAATGGTAAATAAGTACGACCACCCACCTCTTTTAAGACAATTCTTGAAGCCGCAAAATCCCAAATTTTCAAATGACTCGATATGTATATATCATGTAATCCTCGCGCAATCTGACACATGCTAATTGCGGCAGACCCGATATTGCGATGTGCAAATACTTGTTGAGAGAGTAATTTTACATTCGCATTATATTTCTCTTGTAGAGTGTAAAGTGTTTTAAGGTTCATATCTAAAACCGATTGATTCATTGTTCGAACAGGTAAATAACTCATTTTAACTTTGTTTAGATATGCCCCTACACCTGTAATTCCTAAATACAAATCATCTTTAACCACATCATACACAAACCCAAACAAAGGTTTTTCGTATTCATAATAAGCAATTGATATCGCAAAATCTTCTTTACGTCGAAAGAAATTCTTTGTCCCATCAATCGGATCGATAATCCACATTTTATCCGTAAAGACATGTTCAGTACTTTCTTCACCTAATACTTGGGTATCGGGAAAAGCATCCGTAAGTGATTTGATCAATGTATCTTGGACTAAAATATCTAAATCCGTAACGATATTATCAAATTCATTATCTTTAACAATTACTTCATGTATTGTTTTACTTAAAACTAATTGTCGTATTTCGGGTAATAACTTCTCTAAAAATTCTATTTTTTCTCTCATCGTTTAAACCTCATATTCTATTGTATCAAATCATTCTATTGTTTCGTCGTATTTGCTTAATTTCATCAACTAAACTTTCAATGAATCGTTCACCTTCACCGCGTATAAATAAACTCGTTAACCCTTCATAGGTTTGTTCATATGCAGCTTCATCAACACAATAACCAATCGATGTATTCGTCAATCCAAGTATTATTATTGGACAATCTACTTGTTTTTTTAAACTTAAAAATAAACTGGAAAATAATTCCATTGGTAAACTACAAATTATTATTTCACCCATATCGATAATCGAATATTCAATTTCTTGTAGGTTTGGAATATTCATTTTAAGACGATGCACTAAAACAGTATTTGTCGCATTCAGTAGTTTAAGTGCATCTTGGTTTGTAGTTTTTTGGATTAGCTCGTTATTAAGTTGAATCGCATCTTCAATTCTTTGTGTATCATTTGAACAAATTAACTGAAATTTTTTCTGATAAATCATGAACTTTGAAATATTTAGTATTTTTGTGTCTAACTGTTTTGGAATTTGATTTAATATCCCATTTCCAGTTCTTACAAGTTCTGATTCATCTGATGCTATACGATAATGTCGATTACTGATATCACCTTCTGCCCCATTCGTAATCATTACAGGGCAATTGTATTGTGCTTCTAAACCTTTTCGTATTACACCTATCAAATCTGAACTTATTAGAGTATTTTGTGCTCCAAGGATTGTAGGATGACAGGCTAAGTTAACAAATAGCGCGATTGTTTTATCTTCATGATTAAATTGTATAATTCTTATATCTTTATCACTTGGTTTAGTTGGGTCATTACGATTACCATAGTAACCTTCAATCGAAACTTCTGAATAATGAATCGTACATTCGAGTAAATTATCTAAACTTTCAATAACGCAATTTAAACTTGTATTAACTAAGAAATCTAAGTATCCTTCCGCAACGTCTGATGCGGTTTTAATCCCAAATAGTCCATCTCGTAGTACTTCTGGGCCTGCATGTGTA
>DASSDQ010000069.1:0-26842 GCA_035697025.1 Erysipelotrichaceae bacterium
GGATCTGCCCCTTTTGAACCAAACGCATTAATCACTACATCAAACTCACATATATCTTGAGAAGTTATTTCAAAAATATCCTTTTCTATAATGCGAATATCTTGATCAACTTTACTTGCATCACGTACTATTCCAACAACATCGTGTTTTCGTCTCAAAGCTTCTTCAACAACTAACTTCCCAACTTTGCCACTTGCGGCAATTACACCAATTTTCATATAATCTCCTTTAATATACTAAAATTGTAACATGTACTAAAGTTAGACATGAAAAAAACACCTTGAATTAAATCAAGGTGTTCCTTTTGAAACTTCAAACACAATGTGTTGACCTGGATCAACGTATTGATTACTTGGAGACATTGATACGATATTACCTTTTTCAGCCGCATTGTCTACATAATTTATTGTATATGTAAAATTAGCTGTATCTTTGTTAAAGTTATAAATAATATCTGGTATAACTGATTCTTTTTGGCCAGTTAAGTCATTCAAATATGGTTGACCTAAAGAATAATAAACTGTAATAACTAACTTTGTAGAACTACTTTGATTAACATTTGTGCCAGCTTTAACATCTTGCCAAATATAATTACCATATTTAGCTCCAGTAGCTGGTTGATACATTTCAACATACTTAACAATCGCATTATTAAGTGTAACAGTAGATGCTTCTTCTTTAGAAATCTTAGAGAAATCAGGTACAACAACAACTTGTCCTAAGGAAACAGAAATTGTTATCGACGACTTCTTCGCGATCATTGTTTTAGGCGCAACACTTTGGTTAATTACGCCATTCATCGCAACGGTTGATGAATTAACTAGTTTCACAACAATCGTTACATCATTTTGAAGACCCCAAGCTTCCACAACCCCTACATTCGCATTCGTTGTAGACCAGTCAGGAACTTCAATATTCTTTTCATATACAATTGGACCATTTGATATGTAAATTAATCCATAGTCTTTTCTAGTATAATTATCACTTGTTACGGTTTTATCATTAAATACAATCTTCACATACTCATTAACAGGTATGTCTTCATTATTTTCATAAGTTATACGTAAATTGTTAATTTTATTGGAATTTAACCAATCTTGAATTTGCCCATATGAGTTACCTGTGAAATCAGGAACTTGAATAAGCTCATCTGGATCAGCACCACTACTTACAACTACACGCATAATAGAACCCTTTTGAATATTAGAATTTGCGAGAGGATCCATTTCAATGACATAATCCTGTGAAACTTCTAATGAAAATGCATATTCTGTTTCCAAAACTACATTATTTCTAGAAGCCCAAGTTTTTAATTCCGAAAATGGTTTATTTACATAATCAGGAACTTGAACTTGATTCAATAAATAATATGCCCCAAATGAAATCGCAATTAATAACACTACAGCAATTACGCCGCCAATTAATTTATTACGTTGATTACGACGATAACTCGGATCAATATGGACCTCTTCAGGCTCTTGATGAGAACCTCTAGGTTTATGTTTGACCGTTTGTTCAACTGTTTTAGTTTCCACTGTCTCTACAGTTTTTATAGATTCAATTGGAGTGCTTACAACAGTCTGAGTTGGTTCTGTTGTAGAAGTAGTTTTAACAACTTCTTCTGCTTTTTTCTTTTGATCGTCTTTGTAATCTTGTTTAGAAAATTTATTCAAAAAATCACTCATTTTGTAATAATACTCCTTTTCTTAAATGGTAAGATACATCGGATTTATCCGCGATTTCTTTGGAGTGTGTAACCATAATAATACATTTACCATGTTCATGCGCTAACATTCTAAAGATTCCAATAATTTCTTCTTCAAGTTCAGAATCTAAGTTACCTGTAGGTTCATCCGCAAAGATAACATCTACATTACTTGCAAGAGAACGAGCGATCGCAACACGTTGTTGCTCACCACCAGATAATTTATTTACAATACGATCTGCTTTAGTTTTAGTAATACCTATATAGTCTAACAAATTATACGCAACTTCCTTTGAATTCTTTGGTATATCATTCTCAGTAATTGCCATTGGAATCATAACATTTTCAACAGCTGTCATATAAGGAACTAAGTTATAACTTTGGAATACGATACTTACCATATTTCTACGATATTTCTCATAACCAATCGTTTTAATATCTTTATCATTATACAAGATTACACCTTCTTTAGGTTCATCTAAAGCAGCTAACAACGATAACAATGTTGTTTTACCACTTCCTGATGGACCCAAGATGGTATAAAATTTACCTTTTTCAAATTCTATACTTAAATCTTTTAAAATGGTTCTAATATTTTCCCCATCTTGGTAATAATACTTTAAATTATTTGCTTTTAGGATTGCCATAGTTCACCTCTTACATCATTATTTTCTTTGGTTTTAATCTTAAGATATAAATCATTGGTGCGATACTTGAAAGTAGAACAGTCCCAAGTCCAACTCCATATAGGATAATAACATAATCCCAAGAGAATTGAATTTTGTAAGCTTCCATAACATCATCTTCAGTAACGCCAGTACCAGGATAATAACCCATGTCTTTATAAATAACGCCACCACCATTTTCGGTATTACCCGTTATTTCATTTCTTAAATCAATCATCGATTGTGATGTGGATTCTGCAATTGAATTACCCGTTAATAAGGATAATGTTATCGCAATTAAAGCAATTGAAACCACTTCAATTAGAATTTGACCAACAACTTTTGATTTAGTTTCACCAAGCGCTAAGTAGATACCTAACTCATGTTTACGATCTCTTAAGAATAATATAACGACTAAACTTAGGATTAGAATTGTTGCGCCAATCGCAACATATAGAATAATGTTCGATAATGAACCGATAAACTTAATTGGTCCAGCTACTGAATCGTATGCATCACTTGATACAGTAACTTTATAGTAATCAGGCAATAAGCTCTTAGCTTCAGTTCTAAAACTTTCTACATCTTCAGGATTATTCAAAACGAAAGTTGGTGTAATGTAAATTTGATCTACTCTTACATTTGAATCTGGATATGCAATTGCATATTGTTCATTTAACCAACGAGTTTCTGCATGAACAACGCCATTAGGTACATAAATACGATTGAATGGAGTATAGTCAATCCATCCACCATTATTATCATTGGATTGTTCAACTTTAGGTGTGAATATACCAATGACTTCTATAGCGATATCACGTTTGATTTCTTCATATGTTCCATCAGGATTATAGGTTTGAAATGAATTCACTAAATAGATAATATCTCCAACAAATATATTATTTTGTTCAGCTAATTTATCAGAAATAAGCCCAACATAATCTCCATTTGCTATCTCAGTATCGTTAAATGTACGACCCTGAGTTAAGCTCGCATTACCATTTACAATATCCAAAATTGGTGCATATTGAACACCTTTTATAGGGAAATAACTAATTGTTGGTACTTCAACCATGTTTGGATCATATTGTGTAATAGTTGAAGAACTGATATACGTTTCCGAACTATAATCATAATATTTAACATAAGATAAATTACCAATCTGATCAGCCGTTTCTGGTGTGATATATTCTAATGCATTCCATTGATCCTCATTCCAGTCTTGCATCTTTTCCCAATCAAGCTCAACGGTAGCGTTAGCACCTAACTGTAGCTTAATCGTTTTTTCGACATTCTTAGATGCTTGACCAATTGCGATTGAACCAGCCATAACATTACTAAGAATAAAGATAATGATTAAAAGAATTAATGATTTACCTTTTCTTCGAACTAAACTGAGAAATGCACGTTTTAAAAAGTTCATACTACTCCTCCTTATGATTTATTACGTTTTTATCTTATCACAGTTTAGATTAAGTCTAGATTAAGATAAAAAAATATCTTCCTATTTGGAAGATATTAGTTAAATCTATTCGACATCCTTTTTTAATATTCCAAGTAATACTGCAGTAAGTATTGAACCTGCTAGAATTGCGATAACATATCCTACAAGATTTTCAACCGCAAATAGAACAAAGATTCCACCATGAGGTACAGCTAATGTACTACCAAACGCCATTGATAATGCTCCAGCTAAAGCTCCACCAGCCATAATTGAAGGCATAACATGCAATGGATCTGCAGCCGCGAACGGTATCGCACCTTCAGTAATGAAACTAGCCCCTAATACTAAATTTGCTTTACCAGCATCCAACTCTGCTTCAACGAATTTTTTCTTAAACACAAGAGTCGCTAATCCAATACCCAACGGAGGAACCATACCACCAGCCATAACCGCAGCCATGATTGCAGACCCTTGTCCAGCAACTAATGTAGCAGTTCCAAATGCATAAGCCGCTTTATTTATAGGTCCACCCATATCGAAGGCCATCATTAATCCAAGTAATAATCCTAATACGATGGCACTACCACCACTTAAACCAGTCAAGAAATTCGCTACTGTTGTATTGATGAACGCAATTGGAGTTCCTAGAACATAGAAGAACAACAAACCTACAATTAGTGAACCAAATACTGGAATAATTAATACTGGCATAATACCTTGTAATGATTTAGGTAGTTTAACAGTTTTCTTAATAAAATTAACAACGTAACCCGCTAAGAAACCAGAAGCCATACCGCCTAAGAACCCAGCTCCTATACTACTAGCTACAACACCACCAATCATACCTGGAGCTAAACCTGGACGATCCGCAATCGAGTAAGCAATATATCCAGATAAAATTGGAACCATCAACCCAAATCCACCTGATCCTCCAATTGTCATTAAATAAGCAGGTAAAGTATTTGGAGTTTGGAATGCATTATAACCAAACGCAAAACTAAACGCAATCGCAATCCCTCCTGCTACGACAAATGGAATCATGAATGATACACCATTCATTAAGTGCTTATAGAAATCATTTTGTTTTTTATTTGATTTTAATTCTTCTTTAACATCTTGTGATTTTTGAATTGGTGCATTCTTCGCTCTTTCGAATAATTCACTCGCATTTTTAATAGCTTCACTTACTGAAACAGTTAATACTCTCTTACCCGCAAATCTCTCAGTTGGAACAGAAGTATCACATGCTAATATGATAAAATCTGCATTTTTGATATCTTCTTTACTCAATTCACCTTCAACACCAACTGAACCTCTCGTCTCAACACTAATCTCATAACCAAGTTTTTTTGCCGCATCAGATAATGCCTCAGCTGCCATATATGTATGAGCTATACCTGTTGGACATGCAGTAACTGCACAAATCTTCATCTTTCTTTCCTCCTTTATTTGAATCCTATTGGATCAAGGCCTATTTAATCACTTCAACTTTTATTAAATTTAATGATTCTTTAATATCTTTCTTACTAAATTCGCTGAGTGACTCACCACTCACCGCAAAACCACCACAACAACTGGCATACTTAAGCGCTTCTTCTAACCCTTTGTTTGTAGATAATCCAAATAGAAAGCCAGCTAACATTGAATCTCCAGCCCCTACCGTTGATTTAACATCCACTTTTAGTGAATTAGATTTTAAAGTAATATCATTCGAAACTAAAATACTACCTTCTTCTCCTAATGAAACTAATACATAAGTTATTCCATATAGATTGATTAATTCTTTAGCTGAATTTATTACATCATTAGTAGATTTTAGTTTGATACCTAATAAATCTTCTAACTCATGAATGTTTGGTTTAATTAGATAAGGTGAACAAGTGAGTCCAACTTTCAGTATGTCTCGATCCGCATCAAGAACTAGTTTGCTGTTATTAGCCAAAGATAACATCTCTTTGAACTCCTCATTGGTAACACCCTGACAAACACTACCACTAAACACGACAAACTCACTTGACTTAGCATAAGTTCTAATTAATAACTTGATTTGCTCAACTTGAATTGATTGAACTGTAAATCCTGATTCATTAATATCAGTCGTAGTTTTATTGACTGGATCAGTAATTTTTGTATTTATACGTGTATGTGCATCAACTAGAATAAAATCTGAAATAATATTTTGTTTTTTTATTAAAGCCTGAGTTAAACTATAATTTCGTTCTCCAATAAACCCTAACGCAACATTTCTTTCACCTAATAAATTAAGTACTTTTGAAACATTAATCCCTTTTCCACCAATATCTTCATAAACATTACTTACACGATTTACAGCATTTAATTTAAAATTCTCAACTGATATCGTTTTATCAATCGCTGGATTTAGTGTAACTGTTGTTATCATTTTGTAACTCCTTATATAACTTTGATGTCATATCTTTCTATAAATTCATTTAATAATTCTTTACTTGTTTGATTATCAGTCACTATTACATCAACCATCGATATTGGTGCAAATTGATTAATATAAACTTTATTAAATTTACTATTATCCGCTAGAATAATTCGTTGTTTAGATGATTGAATCATTGCACGTTTAATCCCAGCCTCATCCATATCTGTTGTTGTAAAACCTTCCATCAAACTTATTCCATTAGTACCTAGAAATGCTTTATCGACAAATAATCGTTGCATAAGTTCTACTGCTGCACTTCCAACAGACGCTAGAGTATTTGTACGAACTTTTCCACCTAATATAATTAGTTCTACATTAGGATTCTTAGCTAACTCTTTAAATACAATCATTGAGTTTGTCACAATAGTTAGATGAAGATTGGATTGCCCGATTAAATATGCGAGTTCATACGTTGTAGTACCTGCATCTAAAACAATCGTGTCATGATTCTCAAGTAAATCAAAAGCTTTCTTAGCTATATGTTGTTTTTCTAAAAGAAACTTACCTTCTCGTGAAGATAAAACATCTTCTATATTAATTCGATTTGATTCGTTATAAATTGCACCACCATGCGTTCTTTCCAACTTACCACTACTCTCTAAAATGGATAAATCTCTACGAATTGTTGCTTCTGATGCTTCAAGGATCTCGCATAAATCTGAGACACTAATACTGTGATTTTCTTTTAATAATTCAATAATCCTATTCCTTCTTTGTCCAACTAACATATTAATTTAACTCGTATTGTTTAAATACAGACAATACTTCTTCCTTTGTTTTCGAATTAGTTAAAGCTAATCTAAATTCTTCTTTCATCAACTTACGTGATAATAATGCAAGTATTTTTAAATGTTCATTCGAATTATCCTGTTCAGGGACGCCTATCATAAACACCATATTTACTGATGTTCCATCAAGTGAGTTCCAATCTACATCATTAACTTTACAAAACAAGACAAACGCTTCTTTTACAACATTGGACTTACCATGTGGAATCGCGACACCGTACCCAACTCCAGTGCTAAACTCACTCTCACGGTGTAATACTGCTTGTATGTACGGCTCAGTTTCTACAATTCGATTTATACTTAAAGCAACATTCGCTAAATATCGAATAATCTCATCTTTACCCTTCAACTCACAACCTAGAATTATTGAATCTTCGTTTAGTAGCATATAATCTCCTTTATTTGATTGTTAATGATTGTATATGATTGTTTATGACTGTTTATACTTATATATTACAAAATAAAAAGAATATGTCAAGCATATTCTTTTAAATTCAATCATTATCAATCAATATCAATCATTATTCTTTTTAATATCTAAAATAATCCTTCCATCTTTTATTTCAATGATACGATCGGTACGTTCCGCAACATGTTGATCATGCGTAATAATTATAAATGTCGTATTATATTTCTTATTTATTGTACGCATTAAATCATAAATCTGAGCAGTCGTATCTGAATCAAGATTACCAGTTGGTTCATCCGCTAGAATAATACTTGGATTGTTCATTAATGAACGTGCAATGGCAGTTCTTTGTTGTTGACCACCCGACATTTGAGTCGCCAGATTGTTTTTAACTTTAGTTAAGCCAACTAAGTCAATTAATTCATTCGCACGATTTAAAACACTTTCATCGATTTTCTTACCCAATATACGATATGGCATTAATACATTCTCAAGTGCTGTAAATTCAGGTAATAGATAATGAAACTGGAAGATAAACCCTAACGCTTCGTTTCTTAATTTAGCTAATTGATTTCGATTCATCGATTTTGTATTTACACCATTAATAATAATCTCACCATCAGTTGGAACATCTAAAGTTCCCAAGATATTTAATAAAGTACTTTTACCACTTCCAGATTGACCAATAATCGAGTTAAAACTACCTTTTTCAATATCCAGGTTTAATCCAAATAGAACCTGTGTTTTAATTTTATCTCCATAAACTTTTGTTATATTTTTTAGTTGTACAATATTATCCATTGCGAATGACCTCAATTGGGCTAAGTTTCTTTGAACGTGCTGCCGGAATAAATGATGCGATTAATGCGGAAAAAATAGCGATAGATCCAGAGAATAGAATGAATGGGATATCATAACGTATCGCGATTAAAGCGGATCCATCTGGATTTCTTGCGAAAGTAGTAAACGAAACGATTAATCCTAATCCAAAAAGCACACCTAAAATCGCGCCATAGAAACCAAGAATTAGTCCTTGAAACAAGAAAATCCAACTTGCAGTATTATCTGGAATTCCCATCGCCTTAAGGATACCAATTTGCTTTGATTTTTGAAGAACAGTAATTGCCAAAACACTCGCAATCCCTAACACTACCGACACCAACACAAATACTTGTATCATAATACTCGAAATACTCTGACCATTTAATCCACTCAATAAATCATCATTTTGTTCTTTCCAGTTCACAACATTTAAATCACTAACAGTTATTTTGTCTTTTAATTCTTCAGATAACACATCTGCTTCAAATACATCTTTTACTTGTATCGCGATCGATGTTATTTCATCATCATACGCAAACAAACTTTGAGCTGTAGGCAACGTAGATAGAACCCATGTATTATTTATCGCATCTACTTTAAGATCTACAATACCAACAATTCGTACATCAACAGATTGATTATTTATCGTTCTAAGGGTTAATGTATCATTTAATTTAACATTTAGTTTTTCTACTAAACCAGATCCTATAATGACATCATTTTTTATCGTTGGTAGTTTCCCTTCGACTAGTTTTTCACTAAGTTTGTATAGTGTATCACCTTCAGAACTTAATCCTCTTAATAAAATAGACGCATCATCATTTTCACTTATGGCAAACGCTGGTCCATCAGCTTGATACACGACTGCAGTAAAAGAATCATTATTTACTTCAAAATCACCGAAACTTAGATCATCTTGTTGAGTAATTGTGATATGTGGAGTACTCCCGACCGTTTTATCAATTAAACTTTCTTGTAATCCTGTAATCAGTAACCCTATGAAGATTTGAACTGATACACCAATTGCAATTCCTACCATAATCATAATCGTTTGGCCCTTGTTATATCCAAGGAATCGTTTTGCGATGGAAAAAGCTAATTTCATAAAGAAGACCCCAATACACGTTGGATATCCTCAAAACTACGTGTTACATCAACACCAAGTTCATGAAATGCTTCAGAATTAACATCTACTCCTCTACCTCCAACGATTAATTTAATTGTTGGAAAATTTTGTTTAATATCGTTCACCATTTGGAGCGCTTTAGATAAGTTGTAATAATTTGTAACACTTATCGCAATTACATCAAGTTTAAGTGTTTCAATCAGATCATGAATCTCTTCTCTTGGCGTATCTCTTCCTACAAAAAAAGTTTCATATCCCATCATTTTGATATAATCACTTACCATACGCGCACCAAGCTCATGTTGTTCACCATCTGGGCAAATAACTGCGGCTTTTAAAAGTAATGAATTATTACGTTTACTCAATACATATGGATTCGATTGTTCAATAATGGTTCGAACTATTCCTGATTGAATATGTTCTTTCCATATCTTATGATTTAAATCAGTCTCGATATCCGTAAGATTTGCCAATGATTTACGTAAGACAGACTCATACAAATCTTCGACATCAATATTTCCATTCTTTAATGCATCATGCGCCAATTTTATGCATTTTTCTTGTTCAAGTTTCTCAAATGCAGAATAGAACTCAGTATATAGTTCCATAAATTCTCCTTTTTAATTTAATTAATAATGTTAACTATTATTAATATAAACTGTATTTAATAAACTTACAATTTTTATGCAATAAAAAACCCTGAATATCAGGGTTAAATTGATTCTAAAACAGTTTTTACAATATCTTTTCCAGTCAATCCATATTTTTCGATCAATGCATTTGGTGTTCCACTTTCACCAAACGTATCATTAACCGCAACCATCGCCATTTTTGTAGGATGATTTTTACTTAAAGTTTCCGCAACTGCAGAACCAAGTCCACCAAATTTTGAATGTTCTTCACATGTCACAACTAGTTTAGATTTTTTAGCATATTCAAGAATTAGAGCTTCATCAAGTGGTTTAATTGTATGAATATTTATAACATTCACTTCAATCCCTTGCTCACTAAGAGTATTAGCCGCGATAAGCGCTTGTTGAACCATCATACCTGTAGCGATTAATGTAATATCGCCACCCTTACGTAAAACAACACCTTTACCAAGTTCAAACACATAATCTTCTGAATTAACTGTATCTACTGCAGATCTACCTAAACGGACATAACATGGACCATTGAATTGAGTGATTGCACGAATTACTTGTTTTGTTTCGATATCATCACAAGGTTGAATAACAGTCATACCAGGAATCGCACGCATAAGTGCAATATCTTCAATGGATTGATGACTTGCACCATCTTCTCCAAGAGTAATACCAGCATGTGTCGCACAAATTTTAACATTTAAATGCGTGTATCCAATAGAGTTACGTACTTGTTCATACGCACGTCCAGTTGCGAACATTGCGAAAGAACTAGCAAATACGGTATTACCACAACTTGCTAAACCAGCCGCTATTCCCATCATATTACCTTCAGCAATACCGACATTATAATGACGTTCTGGGCAAACAGCTTTAGCGTCTGCCGTTTTTGTTGATTTACTTAAATCCGCATCCAATACAACAATCTTTGTATCTTCTAATATTAATTGAGCGAGTGCTTTACCATACGCTTCACGAGTTGCCATTTTTGCCATGATTAGTCCTCCAATTCCTTTAATGCAGCTTCTGCTTGTTCAGGGGTCGGAGCAACACCATGCCACATATAATCATTCTCCATAAAGCTAACACCCTTACCTTTAACAGTGCGAGCGATAATCATTGTAGGTTTGCCTTTAACAGTGCGAGCTTCTGCATAAGCACTTTGTAGTTGATCATAATCATGACCATCCACTTTAATAACATGCCATCCAAACGCCGCAAATTTTTCATCAAGTGGGAATGGATTCATAACAACCGTTACATCTCCATCAATTTGCAATCCATTCATGTCTAATACAGCACATAGGTTATCTAATTTAAAGTGAGCCGCAGCCATTGCTGCTTCCCAGATTTGACCTTCTTCACTTTCACCATCACCAACTACAGAATAAACTCTAAAGTCTTGTTTATGGATTTTATACGATAATGCCATCCCAACCGCAGTTGATAAACCTTGACCAAGTGATCCTGTAGACATATCTACACCTTGAACATAATTCATATTTGGATGACCTTGTAAACGTGAATTAATCTTTCTAAATGTTAGAAGTTCTTCTTCTGGTAAGAAACCCTTTTCACATAAGACAGCGAATAATAATGCTGATGCATGTCCTTTTGATAATACAAATTTATCACGATTTAAATCTGTTAAATTATCCTTTGTTATATTCATTTCATTAAAATATAACGAAACCGCTATTTCAGTCGCAGAAAAAGCACCACCAATATGACCTGACTTAGCTTCAGTAACCATTTTGATGACATTTCGACGTATGCGTTTAGCGATGACCGAAAGCTCTTGATTTGATAACATAGTTCTCTCCTAATTTACATCTTATATTATATATGAAAGCATTAATAATATCTCGCTAATTTATCACGAAGATATTGATTCGCAAAAATTAAATCATCTTGCCATTTTTCATTCCCAACATACCAAAATTCAGCTGTAAACAATCGAACACCCATTTTATGTAGGATATTAATAGCTAAATCATATTGCGTATCCCCTGTTCCAAAAGGTATTTCACGATAATGTCCTTCAATTACTTCCTTTAAATGTGCCGCAATTATCTTTCCATTTCCAGAATAAATATCTAAATCAATTGGTTTTTGATAGATTCTACTCGAATTTGTTAGATTACCTAAGTCAGGATAAACATTTAAATATGGTGAATTAATTTGTAAAACATATTGCATCGCTTTTGTAACAGTATCCATAAATGGCGTTTCCATCGTTTCAAAACCCAAAAGTATTCCGTATATAGACGCAATATTTACACATTTTTTTAAATTCGATTCAAATGACTTCTGTGTAAATTCATCATGATTTTCATAGTATACATCATATCCAGCAAGTTGAATAATTCTTATGCCCAATTTGAACGCAAATAGACAAGCTTTCTCCATTATTTCAATCGATCTTTTCTGAATAACTTCATCATGACTGCCAAGAGGATATTTTCTATGACCACTTAAACACATCGTTAATATTGGCATATTTAATTCCATCATCTCAATTTTGAGCTGATTGATTTGTTCATCAGAATAATCTAGGCGATTAAGTTTATCATCTGTTTCATCAATACTTATTTCTAAGTAATCATAGTTACATAATTTTGCATAATACAACTTTTCTTTTAAACTCAAATGATTCGGCATCGCCTTTTCATAACAACCTAATAGAAATGAATTATTTTTGTCCATAATAAGCATTCTTCCCATGTTTACGTAGAAAATGTTTATCAAGTAATTTAGGTTGCATCGGATTTAATTGATTATTCGCCATCATCGCGTGCCAATTCATCATCGCTATTTCTTCCAATACGACAGCTTGATGAACCGCATCCATTGCTGATTTACCCCAAGTAAACGGTCCATGACTCGCGACTAATACAGCTGGTACTTGCATCGGATCAATATTTTTAAATGTCTCAACAATTACTTTACCTGTATTTAATTCATAATCATTTTCTATTTCATTTTGGTTCATTAATCGTGTACAAGGTATCTTCCCATAGAAATAATCCGCATGGGTTGTCCCAATTGGGTTTAAATCAAGTTTTGCTTGTGAAAAGATTGTAGCCCATCGTGAATGCGTATGAACAATTCCCTTGATTTCTGGAAAGTTTCGATATAATTCTAAATGTGTTGGAGTATCACTACTTGGTTTTAATGTTCCTTCGATAATATTACCTTCTAAATCAAGAATTACAATATCATCTCTTTTAAGTTCATCGTATTCAACCCCTGATGGTTTTATCGCAACATATTTACCACTTGGATCAATCGCTGAAACATTACCCCAGGTAAATACAACTAACCCAAATTTAGGTAAACATAGATTCGCTTCTAATACTGCTTGTTTTAGTTCTTCAAACATGATTTCACCTACTGTTTCACAATATAAACGGCCGCATGATTTTGCGTATGATTAGCTGAATGAATTAATGTGATATCTTTACTCGAATATAGATTACAATTTGCTGGTCCTACACCTTGATCGATTATTGTAAGTTTAATTTGATTATCTTTATATTCAATCAAAAACAGATCCGGATTAATGCGTCTAATTCCACCAATAAAACAATTACTATCAAATATTTTTGTTCCTATCAAAGTATGCGCAAAATCAATCTCATATGGATAATTAAATATTTCATTATATTTATCATCGTGTAATTGATATAACTTAATTGAGTTTCCATGAAACGGTTCAATTGTTAACATTTCGTCTATTCCATCATTATTGATATCCGAAAATGCGATTTCACTGAATTGTCCATCAAGTATTTTTTCAACTTTCCATACATCATTCTCGTTTAGTGGAGCGCTTACTTTCATAATTCCATTATCGGATGAAAAGTATCCACCATTATGTGTTTTCGAACGACAGTAACCATGATTACGTGTCAAACCTTCATATAAAACTTCTAATTTAAACTCATCATTAAAATCCTTTGGACATTTTGAAACATAGATTTTACCTGGATATGTCCAATCTTCTTTATGTTCTTTTTTCTCTGCAATCGTTGCGCCAAGAAAATAGAGTTCATTGTTTACTTCAAACAAATCAAAACGATGTAAATATGGTAAGTAGAATAAATCCTTTTGAACAAATCCTAATTCTTTTGAATATTTAACCCAAACAAGTTTAGCTAAACTTGGTGTTTCTTTTAAATAAAAATCCATAACCGCAAAGAATTCATTCTTACGATTTGGGACAGGAATCATAGACATAGTTCCTCCACCATTCTCCCAAACTACTTTCTTTTCGCTAAAATCTTTCCCCGAAAATGCATAACAAGGATACCCTTTTTCTTCACTTGCATAAAATAAATGTAAGTCTCCATTAAGTTCCATTGCCATCGTACTATAACAACGATATAGATCGTCTAATTTAATTTTTGTAATTTCCATAACGCCCTCTTAAAGTAATTTACCGGGACGAATCCCGGTAAATTTCACACACAAAACTTCTCGATTATACCACTAGCTAGAATCTTTTCTTTCGCTTCCGCGTCAGATAAAACGTTTCTCATTCCAATAATAATGACACCTTTCGCTTCAGCATCTTTAAACATTGAAACAAAGTTTGCTGGGCAGAAAACAACGTCGTAGGTAGTCGCAGTACTCTTACCTTCAGAGATTGAACAATGATGGATTTTTGTTACTGGAACATTTAATTCTTTTAATGCTTTTTCTACTCGCATCTTCATCATTAGACTTGTGCCAGCCCCATTTGCACACGATACTACTACTTTCATAATTTCCTCCACATGTCATTTCTGACAATTTTTATTGTTGATTTACTTTTTTTACATATGCATCATAATCATCCGTAATTAAGAAATAAGTTTCTTTGTTACGTGCATATTGAATTTGAGGGATAAGCAACATCCCAATAACTACGATTGCTACACCAATATAACCACCGTATTTTAGAATAACTGTGAATACTGGCCAAATTGTTGCCCAGTCAAACATACCGATATAACCACCATACACGGCTAAGCCAACATAATGAGCAATTAATGCAGAACCAAACACTTGGAATAAACCAGCGATGAATGGCATCAACATAGCAGCCTTTACACCACCTTTATTGTTCGCAAATACAGCGATTGTCGCATTGTCGAAGAATACAGGTACGAATCCAGCAATAACAAGCACTGGGCTCTTAAATACGATTAATGTAATAATAGCTAAGAACTGGCCTAATGCGCCAAACAAGAAACCAATTGTAACCGCATTTGGAGAACCAAATCCGTAAACTGCTGCACAGTCGATACCAGGTACAGCACCAGGTAGTAAACGAGTAGAGATCCCTTGGAATGAATTCGTTAATTCGGTAACGAATGTACGTACACCAAGTTGTAAGATAGCTAAATATACAGCAAAGTTAAGTGAAGTAGTAAGGATATAGAAGAAGAATGATTTCCCTTCAGCTAAGAATCCAGCAGCGATTAAGTATGGTTGACCTAATACTAATAAGATAATTCCGAAGAATAATGTCATTAGAACTGCAGTCGCAACCATATTTTCATTAAAGATTGATAAGAAACCTGGTAATTCAATATCTTCTAAACGTTTTGAAGTGGAATTCTTACCACCAAATAGTTTTTTAGATAAAGTAGAGAATATTGCGATCCCAAACATTTGTTGGTGAGCAACACAGAATCCAGCCCCTTCAGTTAAATCTTGAGTGTATTCAACGGTAAGGTTTGAACCAACTGCCCAATAAACGCCTAATACAAGACCCATAATTATTAGATACTGAGTATCTTGTAAGTTAGGGAATGCGAATAAGATTAACCAGAATGCGATAGCAGCTTGTTGCATTTGAACATGTCCAGTAGTGAAAATTGAACGTATCTTTGTCCATTTACGCAAAGCAACTAAGATAATATTGAAGATAAATGCTACGAACAGTAGAATCATAACAGCAGAGAATGAGCGCCCCAAATCCGCTAAACCAGCTGTAACTGCATTTTGACCAAAGTAAGGATCAATAACCATTGCCGATAATTGGAAACGGTCTTTAAGTCCAACAAGAATTGGTCTAAAGTTACTAACTAACCCCCCTGAACCAACACCTAAAATTAGAAATCCAACAGTTGCCTTAATGAATCCAGCAAATGATTCATACCAAGGCTTTTTGAGTAGAATATATCCAACCAATGTCATCAAACCGATAAAGTAAGCTGGTACAGTTAGAATATTCTGCGCAAAGAACGTCCATGCTTTTAATAATAAATCCATTATAATCTCCTTTCCTTTTTTCCTTTATTTATTTTTAAGAATCTAGTTCTTATAAATACTTTTCATGAATTCTAATCAAATCTTCATCACATGTAGCCATTAATAATTCTTCTACAATCAAGTCATTCATTAACATCTCAGATAATTCCATTATGTTTTTTAAATGTTGTTCATGATTAATTGATGCTAATGTAAAGAATAATTTCGCGTCATACGTATGATCATCATCTTTAAAGTGAACTGGTTGTTCAACTTTCATAAACGCTATCTTCGTATCATTAACGCCAACAGCACCTTCAGTTGAATGAGGCATCGCAATCATTGGCGCGATGACAATATATGGCCCAAATTCTTTAACACATTTAATAACTGAATTGACGTAATCTTGCGTAATCGTATTATCCTTTAACAAGACTTCACAACTTGCTTGAACAGCTTCTTCCCATGTATTAAATGATTCGAAATATGCCGTATGCTTGTTATTTACAAATGTTTTTAACATATTAGAGTATTGACCTAAACGGTACATTTTGTTCTTCATCAAATGCGTCTTCAAATCCTCTTCTGAAATGGAATTGACGTTTATTCGCATCATCTGGATAGATGAATTTACCACCTACATCCCAAATAAATGGTTGGAACTTATATTGAAGTACATATTTCTTGAAATCATATAACATTAGGATTTCAGCTGGATCTGCTTTAAAGTTTGTCCAAACATCATAATGAATTGGAATAACAACATTTGTTTTAAGTGCTTCTGCCATACGTAGAATATCGATTGAAGTCATCTTATCTTGATTACCTACAGGATTTTCTCCGTAAGAACCAAATGCGACATCTATTTTGTGATCTTTACCATGTTTAGCGTAATAGATTGAATAGTGCGAATCACCTGAATGATATACATTGCCTCCAGGTGTCTTGATCAAATAGTTAACTGCTTTATCATCCATATCCGTAGGACACACACCTTTGATATCTTGACTAGCAGTAACTAAACACGTACGATCAAATGAATCTAATACAACAATTTCAACGTCATTTACTTTAATCACATCACCAGGTTTTACAATGATACAACGTGATTCTGGAACTCCCCATTTTTTCCATAATTCAACACTCTTTAATGGGCCAATAAATGGAACTTCTTTTTTAACATTTTTCATTACTGCTGCTGCGAAATTCATATCAATATGATCCGCATGATAATGCGTTGATAATACCGCATCGACATTTGTAACTCCAAATGGATCATAAACAAATTGAACACCACGTAAATTTGGTTGTAACATCTTACCACCCGTCATATTACGCATTTGGTGGAATGGAGCCATATCTTTAACTTTCTTAGTTCGCTTACCATTCCCAAACCAAGCATCAATAACGATATTTGTGTTATTTTCAGTTTTGAACCAAACACCTGTACAACCTAGCCACCACATCGCAAGTTTATTTTTTTCAACTACTTCTTCATCTATTTCTTCATTAAGCCATGTTCCCCATTCTGGGAATGTTTCCATAATCCATGATTCACGTGTAATTTCATCAATTTTTGCCATAAAACCCTCCTTTTATTTATATATTCATCTAACACGCACAGTTTAACCTTTTATATTCGCTAAAACAATAGCGTTTTATGAACATTAAAGACATTTTATGATTATTTGCACTTTGTAAGTGTTTTCAATTTCAATCAATAATTATTTTATGAATATTTAATGAACATTTGATGTTTTGTATGTTAAAATATAATCAATAATCACAAAGCGAGGTAAATATGAAAAGTCCTGTAACCATTTTAGATAAGCGTAGAAAAGAAATTTTGAGTTTACTTGAAGATAATCCAAAACTTAACGCAATAGATTTATCTCAACATTTTAATGTAAGCCCTCTCACCATTAGACGTGATTTTCAATATCTTGAAGATCGAAATTGTATCCAACGTTTCTATGGAGGCGTTCATTTAGTTGAAGGTTTTCGAGATAAAGATAAAAGAGATAATGATATTGAACGTCGAAAAAATTTGATTGCACGAAAAGCAGCAGAATATGTTGAAAATGGAGATACAATCTTCATTAATACAAGTACAACTGCTTTATTGATTCTTAAATACATCAAAGATAAAAAAGTTAACGTAATAACGAACAATGCGAATGCTGTATTTGTTCAAAAAGATCATAATATCAATGTTCTGTTAACCGGTGGAGAATTACGTGAACCCAAAGAATCCATGGTTGGAGAGTTTGCATATAATAATTTATTGAAAGTTACCGCAAATAAGTGCTTTATGGGATGTAGTGGTATAAGCTCTAGTGCAGGTATTACTACTGCTGTATTAGCAGAAGTTGCGATTAACGAATTAATGTTAAGACAATGTACAGGTACATCATTTGTATTAGCAGACAGTACAAAAGTTGGGCATAATCATAGTTTTGTAAGTAGTGAACTCAATAAGATCGATTACTTAATAACGGATAATAATGCAAACAAGAGTGATTGTGAAGCAATCAAAGAAAAAGGTGTTAAGATCATAACGATTAATGAACTTTAACACCTACGATTTATAATAATTTTATATTATTTGACTCACAAAGAGTCTCAATCTCTTCTGGCCATATTGACGCTTGTACTTCTCCAATATGTGCTTTTTGAAGATAGAACATACATAATCTAGATTGACCAATGCCACCACCCATAGAATATGGTAATGCTTGATTTAATATCGCTTGATGAAATGGTAATTCCAATCTTTCTAAACAATCAGCTTTTTTCAATTGTTCTACTAAACTCTTTTCATCAACACGAATACCCATTGACGATAATTCAAATGATCGTTTAAGTATAGGATTATAAACTAAGATATCACCATTTAATTGCCAATCATCATAATCTGGCGCTCTACCATCATGTTTTTGGTTTGATTTCAATAAATCACCAATCTGTAAGATAAATACAGCTTTTTTATCTAAACATATCGCATCTTCGCGTTCTTTTGGCGTTAAGTTAGGATACATATCTTCTAATTCTTGACTTGATATAAAGTAAATATCTTGTGGCAATACTGGTTTCAATACACGATATTTCTGAAATATAAATAGTTCAGTATCTTTCATTACCTGATAAATCGTTTTAACTGTATCTTTTAATGTATCAATTGTTCTATCTTTTTTATCAATGTTCTTTTCCCAATCCCATTGGTCTACATAAATAGAATGTAAATTATCCGTATCTTCATCACGACGAATTGCATTCATATCGGTATAGAGTCCTTCACCAACCTGAAACCCGTATCGTTTTAAAGCGTTACGTTTCCATTTTGCGAGTGAATGAACAATTTCTACGATATCTAATACTTCACTTTTAATATCAAACGCAACCGGTCTTTCAATTCCATTAAGATTATCATTTAATCCTGTTTTAGGTCGAACAAATAATGGAGCTGATACACGTGTTAAATTTAATTTTTGCGCTAAATCCTTTTCAAAATAATCTTTAATATACTTAATCGCATGTTCTGTTTCACGAATATCTAAAGGATGATTATAATCATTCGGAACAAATAAGTTATTCTTTACCATTGTCATCGTTTCACCTCATAAAAAACTTGTTCTTATTGTACCATTTCAAATTAAAAGTAAAAGTATTATTTTACATCAAATGGATTTGGAGTTAATTTCCCTAATATAACTTGATTGTTCGCTCCAGTTGCACCTAACTCATTTGCAGGAACTTGCTTAATAAATGCATATCCTAATATCGCAAATGCGATCGCTTCTTTCGCATCACTCGAGTATCCACAATCTTCTTGAGTCAAAACTTCTACCTCTGGTAAAAACTTCCTCAATCGATTCATTAAACTCAAATTAAATGCACCTCCACCACCAACAATCATCTTATTAGGTAATTTTCGTAAGAATTTACGATAACTATCTTGTATACAATATGCACTAAATTCTGTAAAGGTTGACACGATACAACTTGAATCTAAATTTGAATATCTGCTTATAATATCTTTAACGTAATTCTCACCAAAATCTTCACGACCTGTACTCTTAGGCGGAATACGATCTAAGTATGGATGAGCAATTAACTCATTAAACAATGTTTCATCGATATCTGAAACACAAGCAACTTCTCCATTTCTATCATACTCTTTATGATAAAAATAACGCATCGCTTCATCCATCATCATATTTCCTGGACCACAATCAAAAGCATAGATAGATTCATCATCTAGAACAGTGACATTGCTTATGCCACCGATATTTTGTAAAGCAATAATCTTACCCTCTTCGCGATATAATATTTTTTCGCTAAATGGAACAAGAGGTGCGCCTTCTCCACCTGCCGCAACATCCATTACTCTAAAATTATCAATTACTTTTACTTTGTGATCATACGCAATAATGGACGATTCTCCCATCTGTAATGTAGATGAGACTAAGTCATTCTTTGCTTTAGGCAAATGGTATAGTGTTTGTCCATGATTTGCGACAAACTCAATGTCAGAACCTTTTAAACTATTTTTTTCTAAGATAACTTTAACCGCATTCGAATAAGCGTGACCTAGTTCAAAATTTACACTACATATTAATTCTGTACTAACGGAGTCATTATTAATAATTTTTCTGATTTTATTCTTCAAATTTTCTTCAAATGGCATTGTAAAAAAATCAATTTGACGAACATGAATATGATTGAATTCGCCATTTATTTCGCATAATACCGTATCTATACCATCTAAAGACGTACCAGACATTAAACCGATTGTTAACATTGTAAAATCCTCTGTTTTTATTATAATTCAAATTGCTTTAATTTAAAGGATACATTAAACTTTTCATATGGAACAACTATACAAATCAATTAACACATTAACTGAACCTTATCTTCGTGGAGGTTTAACGACATTCTTATTTACGATTGCCTTTATGTGGCTTAGCACATGGATTTTATTGCTTATCACTCGACGAGTCTTAAACAACTTTCTAACACGTAATAAATTAGATGAAACTCACTTCAAGTTTATTCATCGAATTCTAAATACCATTATTTATACATTACTTGGATTTGGTATATCGATACAAATTATTCCGTTAAATGAATTAGCCTTATCAATTTTAGCAAGTTCAGGTGTTGCGGTATTAATTATCGGATTTGCGGCTCAAGAAGCATTCTCTAATATTATCTCTGGATTTTTCATATCATTCTTCAGACCATTTACCGTTGGTCATCTCGTTCATTTACCTGGTCAAAATATAACTGGAACAATTGAAGATATTACTTTACGTCACACTGTCATCAAAACTGGCGAGAATAATCGCATAATCGTACCAAATAGTGTAATTAATAAAGCGATAATTGAGAATCGTGATATCATCGATAAAACATCCTGTAAAACACTTACCCTATCCATTGCCTATGATTCAAATATAGACTTAGCAAAACAAATTATGATTGATGAAGCACTAAAGAATCCTTTATTAATCGATCAAAGATCTAAAAAAGATTTAAAAGACAATATACCTCAATTAAAAGTAATCGTATCGAATCTAACCGATAGTGCAGTTGAATTAAAAATGGCTGTTTGGTCAAAAAACAATGGTGATTCGGTTAATTTACTTGCGGAACTTAGAGAGAATATTAAGAAAAGATTTGATTCTGAAGGAATTGAAATACCGTATCCATATCAAAACATTATTATAAAAAAATAGTCACTTCAAATTTGAAGTGACTTTTCTTATCTTCCGTTTATAACATCTACAGGATCAATTAGATTAATGTTATGTGTTAATGTAAAGGTTAAGACTGTAATCAGGATTGTCAACAACATGAATATTTCGATAATATTACTTATACCTGGACTAAAGATAGAGTAATGATAGAACGAAATGAAGCTATCGCTAAAATGTACCATATACGCAAAATTCATAATATTAACGAAATATGGAGTTAAGAAATACGCTAATACCATTATTACTAAACCTACAATAATCGCTTCTAATCTAAATACATGTTCTACATTACTAATAAAGTTACCCATCGCTCTTAGTATACCAATTTGTTTCTTTCGATAAATAATACTTGAAGATACATAGTTCGCTAAGAATACGAGTGCTAAATAACCAATTAACGGTACAAATACAGAGATTAACAATGACAATTCAAATCGTGTAAAGTTTTCTAATGCGTCTGAATAGATTGGTGTCAAACTAATATATCCAGCATTTTTAACTTCTTTCATCAAATCTGGTAAACTATCATAATTTGTAATAAATACACCGTAATTCAAGAGTTTTGTAGCATAGGCACTATTACTAATAAACCCACGTTGTACATAAATATTCGCGAAAACGGTATCAAGTACGATGGTTTCTTTATCAAGAACTGGAGTTAAATTTTTTGTAATTCCTACGATCTTTAACTCTTTACCAGAGATATTCAAACTAACAGCTTTTGAAATAATATCCTGATATGAATCAAAGCTTAATGTAGTGTTATCGATTGTTAAACCAGCCTTTATAATCAAATCAGCTAGATAACTACTAATAACAATCTCATTATAATCATTCGGTTGACTACCAATAATGGATTCATAAACTTCGCTATTTATACCTAGTTCTACAAACTGTAGAGGTAGTTCTTTTATGGTATCCAGATAACTATCTGATAAGAATTTAGTGTTATCTGAATCTAATGCGTTAACTGATAAACTTGTGAATGGTAATGATGATATATTTATCGTCTGTTCGCCATTCAAGACAGCTAAACGTTTATACATAATCGCATCATAGTCGGGTAATATCGATTGAATTATGGACAATTGCGATTGATTCAACTCAGCAGATTCTACATTTCGCGGTTTCAACAACAAATGATTCAATTGACTTTCTTTTAAGAGATTTACATCCACTACGCTAGATACGTTAAGTGTTGTATAAACTGCAGTTAGAATCGCCATTAAGAATGCCACAATAACTGAAGTCACAATCATTCTCAACTTATTATTAAGAATATTGCCGATACTCATATGATAGATAAATTTCTTAGGTAAAACAGGTCGAATCATTTCAGGTGCTTGAACATCATCTTCAATTACTTCTGGATTTGTATCACGAATAATCTTACCATCACTAATTTCAATGATTCGATCGCCATATTTATGCGCATATTCCGCATCATGACTGACACAGATAATCAATTTATCTTTACTAATACGTTTAAACAATTCAAAGACTTGTTCAGACGTTTCACTATCAAGATTCCCTGTCGGTTCATCCGCTAAAATAATTTCAGGTTTCTTCACTAATGCACGAGCAATCGCAACACGTTGTTTCTGACCACCCGATAATTCATCTAATTCTCTTTCTTCTAATCCTTCAAGATCGACTTCTTTTAATATGTTAAGTACAGTTTCGCGATCAACAACTCGATTTTGCATTTCAAGTGCTAAAGCGATATTATCGTATACATTTAAATCATCTAGTAAGTTGTATTCTTGAAACACGAAACCGATATAAGTATTACGATATTCAGAACATGTTGTTTCATCAAATCGATTTAACTTCTTATGATTAATGTGAATTTTACTTGTATTCGCAGAATCTAAACCACCTAAAATATTCAAGAATGTCGATTTTCCGCTACCACTCTTACCTAAGATAAATACTAATCCATTATGATTAAATTTAAGATTTATACCATCGATCGCCACAACTTCTTCATTTGCTTTACTATGATATTTCTTATTTACATTACTGATTTCTATCATTTTTTTACCTACTTCTTTAAAATCGAAATAACTGAGTTATTTTTAAGTGTATTTATAACCATTAAAATAATAAAGCCTAACATTACTGCTAAAAGTAACACGAAATTGAATGATGCTTGAAGCCAGTTAAATTGAAGAACTGGTAAACCTTGGAAGAATTTTAAATTTGTATCTAACACATAAGAATAACCTAAGTATGTTGAGAACACCCAAGTAAAGAATGATAAAACGATACCTTCCCAAATGAAAATCTTTAAAATATCATTGGTATTTCCGCCTAATGCTTTAAATATCCCTATTTGTTTACGTCTTTGTGTAATACTCATGGATAAGAAAACATATGAAACCGCAACTAAAATAATATACATTGCGATTAAAATATCTCTTGTATTAGAAACCGATAGATATCCTTGTAAATCATTAATTATGTAAGCCAATCCATCTTTACCAAGTGTCTCACTTAATATTGGATTTGGATTTGATAAGAATGTTAAATATGAGCCAAGTAAATTCGCAAATAGTAATGATATAGAAATTACAAACGTAGTAATTAACATTTGCCCCTTATTTTTACCAATACTATTAATTCCATATTTCAAACTTGCCAATATTCCTAGATGCTTATGCATAAGTTCAAATGGTCTAGCTTCTAAAACACTTGTATGATTTCCAGTATCATCCGCTAATTTACCATCTTTAATACGAATAATACGATCCGCATACACTTCAGCTTCTTCTGGATCATGTGATACAACTACAACCAAATTATTCTCAGATACTTTTTTAAGTAACTTCATAATTTGATCACTTGTTTTACTATCTAAGTTCCCTGTTGGTTCATCCGCAAGGATAATTCTAGGATTCTTAATTAATGCACGCGCAACTGCTATACGTTGTTTCTGACCACCAGAGACTTCATTTCCTTTGCGTTTTCCAAAGTCCTTCAAACCAACAAACTCAAGCATTTCATCCATCTGCTTTTTATCAGCTTTTTGACCTTGTAATTGTAATGCTAAACCAATATTTTGATAAATCGTAAAGGTATCAATAATGTTGAAGTCTTGGAATACAAAACCAACATGAGAATTGCGATAATGATCAAGTTCAATTTGACTTAAACCTTCGATATTCTTCCCCTCTATTTTAAACTCACCTGAATCCGCAACATCCAATCCCCCAAGAATGTTCATTAAGGTTGATTTTCCACTTCCACTTTTACCTAGAATGAAAATTAAACCTTTACTTGGAAACGTAACACTTAAATCATTCAATGCTTTGGTCACTACACCTTTTCGGCTAGTATAGTGTTTTACTAAATTCTTTAACTCTATCAAATGTATCCCCAATCTAGTCAAGTTTAAAACATGACATTTTTATTATATAAGAAAACGCTATCATTTTATTAACAAACTTAACAATTAATACCCTAAATCTTCTTTTACAAAGATTATATGGATACGATTCGGCGTATTACTACGATTAAACACAACATTTACACTACAAATTCTTTCTGGAACACTACAATTAACACACTCTCCAACTTTTCGACACGGTGTATCACGATTTAAGCGTTCGCAGTTCATAGGAGCTGCATATAATTCGATTCTTCTTTGACCCTCATCAATATTGGATACTAATTTATTTAAACCAACGATTACATAGACTTTTTTAGGACCATATATCATAGCCGCAACACGATTACCATTACCATCGGTATTTACAAGCTCACCAGTCATTGTTACCGCATTACTTGACGTTATATAAGCATCCACGTTAAAGGACTCATGGAACACTTCTGTCACATCACATTCAGGGTCATAACGATCAATAAACTTCAAATAACCTGATCGTAACCAAGTTAATGTATTGGTTTCATTTAATGTCATTGAACCACCAACAGCTGCAGTTGACCCTTTTTCAATCAACTTCTCAAGTAATGGATTAACATCTTCTTTCGTATCACAAACACTTACATCAAACTTATGATTTCTTAGATTAATTATTGCTCTTTCTAATCTTCTTTCGATAATCTGTACTGAATTCTTATCCATAATTCCTCCTGTTTAAATTTTAGAATAAACTATTTATTAATATGATCAAAGGAATTGTCACCACAGATAAGATGGTAGATAAACTAACCAACTGTGCCGACTCCTTAACATCCTGATTGTATTGTTGGGCAAAGATTGCGACATTCGCCCCAACAGGTGTACTTGCGACAAGCAAAACAGCCATCTTCATTGTGTCAAAATCCTTACCAATCGAAGGTATAAACTTTAATACAATTAACACAATTCCTGGCACAACAAGTAATCTTAAAAAACTTGCACGATAGATATGTAATTGATTAAAAATAGATTTAAACGGTAATCCAGCAATAAATCCACCTATCATAAACATCGGGATTGGAGTATTCAAAGGAACTAAATAAGCCATGGTTTGTGTTAAAATACTTGGCAATTTCAATTGCGTAAAATAGACAAACAAACCGATTAACACATAGTAAATGATTGGATTTTTTAAAATATTTTTAAGAGAAACGACAGATTTATCATGCGTTAACACCATGATTCCATAAGTCCATTGTCCAATTGCTGTAAATATGACAAATGATAATGCATAAAATACTGCATCAGATCCAAGTGTATTGTAGATTAAAGGTATACCCATAAATACAGCATTTGAAAATGAAACACCAAAATTTAAAACTCCATTTTTACGATAAAAAATATGTGCTACAAAGATGGATATA
>DASSDQ010000070.1:0-8882 GCA_035697025.1 Erysipelotrichaceae bacterium
AATGAAGCTGAAGCTCTTCCAAAGAATGATCCATATTATGGTAAACTCGCTTTGTTTGATCGCTATAATCTTCATTACTTACACCCTAGACGTTGGGAAATGATTGAAACGATTGAGAAAGCAAGTAAAATTCGTGCATCCATTATGGATAGTATGCTTAATATGGATAAAGTATATCCGTTAGGCTTCAGTGCTCCATGGGACACAGCTGCTGGATTTGGATATCGTGGACGTAATAAAATGACTCTAGTCATTACAAATACTGATGTGAATAACGATAAGGAACATTGGGTTAAATTAGACAATATTCCAGATGATTATAATAAAGAAGGTACCGTGCTTAAACAAATCTTCTCTTCTGAAAATTCAGTCAGTGAAACAGATATCGTAATTGATTCCACTATGAATGTACGTATCTGGTTTAAAAAAGGTGAAGTTAAAATTCTTGAAATTAAATAGTTAAATCCCTACAAAGGGATTTTTCTTTATCTTAATTACTTATTTATTTGTACGATTAGATGTTTACATTAATTAATACGTTATTATAATTATTATTCGCTATACTAAATCTATAAGAGGTAAAACGATGAAAACCTGTGTTGAAATTTGTTGCGGAAGTGTTGAAGATGTCATTAATGCGCAAAACGGTGGAGCAGATCGTGTTGAGTTCAATAGTGCTCTATATTTAGGTGGATTAACTCCATCTCTTGCGAGTTTGATTTATCTAAAAAAGAATACCACTATCCCTTTAATTTGCATGGTAAGAACACGTGGTGCTGGGTTTTGTTATAGCACAGAAGATATTGAAGTCATGTGTATGGATGCGGAATTACTTCTACAGAACGGGGCAGATGGAATTGCGTTTGGTCCACTAAACGAAGATCGTAGTATTGATCGTAATACCACAAAAAAGTTAGTTGATATTACTCATAAATACCATAAGGAATTTGTATTCCATCGTGCGTTTGATTGTGTAGAACATCCAATTAAGAGCATTGAAACATTAATTGAATTAGGTGTAGATCGTGTTTTAACGAGTGGTTTTCAAGCAACTGCACTTGAGGGCATCGATATGTTAACAACACTTCAAACTAATTATGGAGATAAGATAGAATTCTTAATCGGTGGTAAAGTAAATTCGAGTAATGTAAAAACACTTGTAAATACAACCAACATACATCAAATTCATTCATCATGTAAAACATGGGTGATTGATCCAACTACCCATAATGATACAGTCAGTTATGCCTATGGTAATTATGACTCACACTATGAGTGTGTTGATATTAATTTAGTAAGAGATCTTGTAAATACGACAAAAGCGGAATAATCCGCTTTATTTTTTTATTCTGAATATTATAGGATAACTCGATAACTTGATCTGTCCAAATCGAATATCAATTAATTCGTTGGTAATCAAATGATGATATTCACCTTCAGGGCAATCAATTTGAATCATACCCTTCGCATTCGACACATTACATAATACGATTAATCGTTCATGTTCATTCTCATATTCGAAGTGTAATACTTCTTTGGAATGTTCAACTAACTTATACCCATAATTCTGCGCAAAGATTGGTTCTTTTTTAAGCTTCGCTAATGCCTTAATCCAGTACACAAACTCTGGATCAACTTTTGACCAATCGACAGGATCTTTCTCGAATAAGAAATCCATGTGATCTGTTACAGTTTCTACACCGAAATGTAAGAATGCGATTCCTTTTGACATAAACACATACGCTAACCAATTGAGTGATTTCATTCGATCTTGTGTATACGCTTGAATACGTGGATTATCGTGATTCTCCACATTACGCGCTTTTACATAATTAACCGGATAAATACGTTCTTGTCTCTGATGTGCTGCGATATAATCATTAAATGATTTCTCATTACGTAGATAACCAATAAAGTTAACTTGATTATCATAGTCGTACAATATGTCAAAGAATTGGTATAATTCCGCATCACTTAAACAGGTATGATTATGATATCTTAAGTAATCCACAAAGTTTGAATCAACACTCTCCGCTAGAAATATCGTATTTGGATTAAGTTGCTTAACACGTGAGAATGCAATTTCATAGAATTCTTTTGGGATCATGGATGCGACATCAAAGCGATATCCATCTACTCCTAATTTAGTCCAATAGAGTAATACGTCACTTAACTTATTAATGAGTTCAGGATTGTGATCAAACTCAAAATCTGCGATATCTGACCAATCTCCCACTTTATTAGCGAGTTTACCTTTTTTATACACATAGAAATGAGGATATTCTTTTACCCATACATGATCTGGTGCAGTGTGGTGAAACACAATATCTAACATGACTTTAATGTTTAACGTGTGAGCTTGTTTGATGAGTTCGTTAAAATCATCCAATGTTCCTAAATCAGAACTAATACCATAGTAATCCTTAATCGCATACGGGCTTCCCATCGTCCCTTTACGATTCAATTCTCCAATTGGATGAATCGGCATTAAATAAAGAATATCAGTACCCAATTCTTTTATTCGTTTTAGATCTTTGGTTAATGCGTTGAATGTCCCGTCAGTAGAATAGTTTCTGACAAAAACTTGATAAATCATTTGATTTCTTAATGTGTTCATAGTTCCTCAGTTAAAAACCCGATTTCTCGGGTTAGAATAATGTCTTAGTCGTATCCTTATCAAAGAAATGTAATTTGGACACATCCATCGCTAACTTAATTGTATCATGTGCTCTAACATCAACACGTGACGCAACTTTTGCGAGTAATTTTTGTCCACCAAATTGTCCATGAAGAATAAATTCATGACCTAATAACTCAGATACTTCGACATTGAAATCAAACGGTGTATCTGGGAATGTTTCCGCCACAATTCCTTCATAGTGAATATCTTCAGGGCGTATACCTAAAATAACTTCTTTACCTTCATAATTCTTTAATCCATCATGGAACATTTTAGGAACCATAAATGATTTACCATCTACTTCGAAACGACCTTTTACAAACTTACCATTGATAAAGTTCATCGCAGGAGATCCTACAAAGTTTGCCACAAACATATTGGCAGGTGTATTATAAATTTCTTTTGGTGTGCCAATTTGTTGGATATAACCATCTTTCATAACGACAATACGCGTAGCCATCGTCATCGCTTCTGTTTGATCATGCGTAACATAAACGGTTGTTGCACCTAAACGTTCGTGAAGTTTAATAATTTCTGAACGCATTTGAACACGTAGTTTCGCATCTAAATTACTGAGTGGTTCATCCATTAAGAAGACTTTCGCATTACGTACAATTGCACGTCCTAACGCAACACGTTGACGTTGACCACCAGATAATGCTTTAGGTTTACGATCTAAGAATTGTTCAATTTCAAGTATCTTTGCACTTTCATGAACACGTTGATCAATTTCTTCTTTTGGGATTTTCTTGAGTCTCAAACCAAATGCCATGTTTTCATAAACCGTCATATGTGGATAAAGTGCATATGATTGGAACACCATTGCGATATCACGATCTTTAGGAGCTTTATCGTTTGCCAAAGATTCATTGATATAGAGTTCACCTGAAGAAATATCTTCAAGTCCTGCAATCATACGAAGAGTTGTTGATTTACCACAACCGGAAGGACCAACTAACACAATGAATTCTTTATCATAGATTTCTAAGTTAAAATCAAAAACTGCTTGTACATTATTTTCATAAATCTTATTAATATTCTTTAATTGTAGTGTTGCCATATTAACCTCGCTAACTTGAGTATATCATAGTCACATTCTATTCATATGTGCATCGTGCACAAATCAATTTAGTTACGTTCAATTAAGATAAAATACTGATATAAATATTGAGCGATATGCGGATTACGTATATCCATATTCGTTTTTTCACTGAACTTATCCAATCGATAATTAAATGTATTTCGATGTAGATAAAGTTGTTTCGCAGCTAATACCGCATTTTGACTGGTATAGAAATACATACGTATCGTATCTAATATTTCTGCCGATAAGTCTTTTAGTTTAGCACTCGTCGCATTTAGGAGGGATGATTCTTTATCCCATACACACATTAACATCACATCGGATAAATCAACCATCTTACCTAATGCATAACGTGTTGCGCACTCAAGTGCGACTAACATTAGTTCATCATCTTTAACTCCACTTACAGCACAGATATTCGAGCCTAAATCTGCCTCAAAACTGGATAAACTCATTTTGAATTGAATTCTTCCATCTTCTGTTACATCCATTCGATAGATGGTATCTGTAACCCAAACTCCATCGTCCCCAAATGAATCACAGAATTCTTGGATGAGTGGTTTTTGTCGAGATTGAAGTACATTGATATAAAGTGTATTAATCATGATTTACTTCTAATATGATCGCTTCAAACGGTTCTAAACGATGAATCTTACTATCAACACGGTTGTAATTTGTATAGACGATATTCGTTCCATTTAAGTATTCAAACTTAACTGGATAAGGTCTAAAGTTTCCTATTACAACAATCTTCTTATGATGATCTATTCGTTCATACGCAAATACATCTTTATGTTCAGCTTGGATTAAGTTGAACTTACCAAATATAAGCGTATCTGAATATTCACTGAAGCGTCTTAGATGAATCAATTTTTGATAGGTTCTCAAAATTGAATGTTCATCCAGTAATTGATTCTTCACATTAATCGTAGGATAATTTGATATCTCTTTTTGGATTGGTTTAACTACTGAGAATCCAGCAAACTTATCATCTGACCACTGCATTGGTGTACGTGCATTGTCTCTAGATGTCCGTCTTAGCCTGTCTAAGACATCTTCTAATGTGTCATGTTCAAGTAACTTCTTCACATTGTTTTTAACCCACACATCGTTAAAATCATTCACATCCGTATAATCGACATTGGTCATCCCAATCTCTTCACCATTATAGATAAATGGCGTTCCTGGTAAAGTAAGTAGTATCATACCTAACATTGTGCCAGATTCACGATGATAATGGATTGGATCACCATACTGATTAATCACTCTTGGATGATCATGATTCAACCAATACTGTGGTAACCATCCTTTGTTCTCCATACCTTCTATCCAATAATTAAAGATACGTTTGAGATTCAATACATTTGTCACATTCTTTTTCTCATGTGTGACAGGGTCAATAACTTGACTGGTTTCCCAACAATGATCAAAGTTAAACGCCATATTAAATGCCTGTGCATTATATGCCGCATAGCCTAAGCCTGCTTCTATCTTAGCTCCTCCACCTACTTCCCCAACTGTCATACAATCATAATGACTTAAGACTTTATCATGAAATTCGTTGATATAAGTAAATAGTTCTTTTCGATTCGAGAACTTACTCCAATCAGGCGCAACACCATGTAAGTTAAGGGGTAATGTACTATCTTTAAACGATAAATCACGCGCTAAATGCGCTATCGCATCGACTCTAAATCCATCCACTCCCATATCTAACCAATAACGTGCCACATGGTACATTTCTTCTCTTAATTTAGGATTATCCCAATTAAGATCTGGCATTTTATTGGAGAATATCTTCATATAGAATTCTTTGGATTGTTCATCATAATTCCAAGCTGAACCTTCAAAGAAACTACCCCAATTATTGGGTGGAAGTAACTCTCCATTCTTCTCAAGTTTACCTTTTTGCCAGATGTAATAGTCTCGTTTAGGATTATCTAAACTAGAACGTGATTCCACAAACCATGCGTGTTCATCGGATGTATGATTTAGAACTAAATCTAATACAACCTTAATATCTCTTTGGTGAGCTTGATAAAGTAATTCACGCGCATCATCGAGCGTCCCAAATACTGGATCTACATCAAGAAAGTTACTCACATCATAGCCATTATCATCCATTGGTGATTGGTAAAATGGACCGATCCAAATGATATTAACCCCTAAGTCCTTGATGTAATCAAGTTTTTGGATAATCCCTTTTAAATCACCAATTCCATCTTCATTCGTATCATAGAATGTTCTTGGATAGATTTGATAACCAACTGAACTCATCCACCATTTTCTTTGCATAATCTTTTCCTCGCATTCTTATCGTAAAATTATACCTATTTCTTATTCTTTTTTGGATTATTGATACACCAAACAAATTCATACGGACTTAATTCAATCGTTTCTTCATCTAAATTGAAACGTCTACCTTGTACTAAATCAATGGCTTCAATTCCATTAAACAATTGTCTTAGATGATCGGTATTTATCAATTGAGTATGTTCACTAAAGTTGAACAACGCAAAGAATGTTTGTGTTTTAATCTGACGTATAATTCCTAATACACTTTGATTATTTAAATCTAATGCATATTGGTTCGCTTGACCTTGTAAGAACGGTAATTTCTTACGAACTTCAATTAATTTCTTTAAGTTCTGATAAACATCATACTCAACTGTTCCCATCACATCTTTATTCTTAGAACGTTTCCAATCAAAGAATGGTCTATGAACCCATCTTCCTTCATTCATCTTATCTGGATCCAAACGATATGATTGATCATTCAAACTCGCTATTTCATCGCCTGAATAGATAAGTGGAAATCCTCGATAAGTAAGTATTAGCGCATGGGCTAAATTAATTCTACGTATTGATTCATAACGTCTAAATTCTTGGTTAGATTCAAGCGCTTTATCTAAGCCTAATAAGCTGGATAAAGTCCCATTTGTACGTGAATCATGCGTAATTGGATTATACTGATACATTTCACCCTTTGCGAATGATCCAGGAAATTGATTTCCATAGAACTTAATCAAAAATTGTTTGTGTTGATATGGATCTAACCCAAACGAACGTATCGCTTGTTCATTGAATCCCCAACCAATATCATCATGACAACGAACATAATTCATCCAAGTTCCGCGATGCGGAATTTGGAAACGATTCGCATCAATCGTTATAAGTCGTACATCACGTGTCGCAAACGCATTGTAGATATCTACCATTAAGTTCGCATTGTACATAACTTCACATTCTGGTTCGCCATCATCCCCAAAGTACTTAACAATCTCTTGGGGTTCTACAATCGCTTCTCCTAAAAGCGCCAATGAAGGGCATACATCTTCTTTGATTAGATTAAATAATCTTAATAAATCATGAATTGGTTTTAGATTACGACAGGATGTATCAACTTGTTTCCACATAAATGGAATCGCATCTAAACGAATCATATTCACACCAAGATTTGCTAGATAAAGTAAATTATCACTCATTCCATTAAATACATACGGATTCTGGAAGTTTAAATCCCATTGAAATTCGCTAAACGAAGTAAATACATATTTCTTAATCTCTGGATAATACGTAAAGTTACCCGGACATTTATCTGGAAGTACTTCTGGAACAGTACGATTATATCGATTCGGCATTTCATCGGTATCAAACATGATGAAATAATCCTGTTTAAGTTTATCGTTATTGAGCGCTTCTTTTGCCCAACCATGTTCTTTTGCGACATGGTTAATGACATAATCAATACATACTTTTATATTATTTTTACGTAATGATTTAACTAATTGAATAAAATCATCCATACTTCCCAATCTTGGATCAATATTACGATAATCTTCTACCGCATATCCTCCATCATTTTCACCATCACGTGGTTTTAATAATGGCATAAGATGTAAGAATGTAACGCCTAAGTCATTGAAGTAATCAATTTTCTGATTTAATTTCTTGAGGTTACCCGCAAATAAATCCGTATACAACGTCATCCCTACGATATCTTGACCAAAGTACCAATTACGTTGATGTAAATCCATCTGAACTAAATCTTTTGCACGTTCTGATTTATAGTGATCCATCACTGCGAAAAGTTCATTTAACGCTGTTTCATTGTGATAAAGCTTCATATAAATCTCACGTATTTTTAATCGATCATTCATCTATTTTCACCACCTAATTGTTTAATATCATCGGGATAGGCAAGTGAGCCAATCGCGCCTTTACGGGTTGTCGCAAATGCGCCACATGCATTCGCATATACGCTTATATGATACAACTCACGTTCTGTTAATGAATCAAGTCTTAATTCTCTTTGCATTAATTGAGCCAATACACCACCAAAGAATCCATCCCCAGCACCCGTTGTATCAATCGCATTTACTTTAAATGAAGCAATATGTGTATATCGTTGTTTAAAGTAAATTGCACATCCATCTGATCCAAAGGTCACAAATAAAAGTTTAAATGGATAGTTTTCACTTAACCATTTACAGGCACTTTCATACTCATTTATTCCAGTTAGAAAAACTAACTCTTCTTCACTTACTTTAACGATGTCCGCGTATAATAATCCCTTTAAGATTACTTTGCGAGCTTCATCTAAATTATCCCATAATAATCGTCTTAAATTAGGGTCATAACTAATTATTTTATGTTTAGATTTAGCGTATTTTAATAATTTGAAACTTGTAGTACGACCAGGTTCATCCGTCATACTTACACTACCGATATGAAAGATATCTGCTTCATCTATTTTATGTTTGAATGTATCATTCATTTCAACCATGACATCCGCATTATTTTTACGATAGAAACTAAAACTTCTTTCGCCATTATTCCCGATACTTACGATTGCTAGGCTTGTAGGATACTTCGAACTCATCAATAGTCCTTCCGTATCTACTTTTTTTTCTAACAGAACATTCTTTAAGAAATTCCCGAAGTGATCATTTCCAACTTGTCCGATAAAACTTGATTGATAACCAAGATTCGCAACTGCGACGGCCACATTAGCTGGTGCTCCACCCGGATTGAACTCATAGATTGGAAAGTTACGGTCCGATAATCCATACGGAGCCACATCTATTAACAATTCTCCAAATGCACATAGTTTCATAT
>DASSDQ010000071.1:0-2331 GCA_035697025.1 Erysipelotrichaceae bacterium
TATGGGTATGTCAATGGGTGGAATGTTAGCGCAAATGATTGCGATTCGTCATCCAGAGAGAGTAAAAGGCTTAGTATTACATGCGTCCATGTACTTCGCGGAAGGGGCAGAAAACCTTCCAGTATTTAGCGAAGAGGTACATAAATTCTTCAATGTTTATGGAAATTATATCCCAAATGGTTATCGTGATCAGGTAGATTATGCCTTCAAACAATGGCAGGTAACACATCAAAGTGAACGTAAATATAACCTCGATGAGATCTATAAAATGGTCGAATTAGATGTCGAAAGAGCTATCGATTATAACAGTAAATTGAATCATTCATTTGCGCAAGTAACAGAAGATGAACTAACACGAATTAAAGAAATCACAACTCCAACGCTTGTTATACATGGCACATTGGATAACGTAATACCGTATGTTCATGGTGAAATGTTAGCTAAAACAATCCCTAATACGACGTTATTAACCATGCAAGGTGCAGGACATGAACTGCATCCCGAAGATTATGATTCAATCGTAGAAGCTATCACAAAATTAAGTTAGTAAATAAGTGGAATAATCGTTAAGATTATCCACTTTTTTGTTAAACTCTATACAAGGAGATTAAGCATATGAACCTAAAATTCAATAAAAATAAAATTAAAAAGAAAACGCTTGCACAAAATATAGGTCATAGTTATAATGATGTTAGGATGTCCGTACAAGTTAAAATGACTGAAGGTAAGGAGGTCAAACATGTTTGAAAATAGAAAAGCACTTTACATATCTGTTATCGAAACAATTAACAGTTATATAAAGAATCATGACCTCAAACCAGGAGATCAAATCCCATCAGAACCAGAGCTTGTTCGACTATTAAATGTATCCCGTGCGACTGTTCGTATGGCAATGCAAGAATTAGTCAATGCCGGAGTACTTGAGAAGGTACAAGGTAAAGGGACGTTTGTAAAACCTCCTTCAACGTCAATTGATATTAATCAGTTCCTAAGTTTCTCAACACTCGCAAAAACGATTGGTTCTAAACATCGTTCTGTTGTGTCGAAATTAGAAAGAATTGATAGTCCACCAAAAGATGTGTGTGATGAACTTAATATTCATCCAGGAGAAAGTGTTTGGTTTATTCAACGCCAGCGTTATTTAGATGAAGAACCTGCTCTATTCGAGGAAACGTATATTCCATTTAAATTCTTTAAGAATCTAGATGGTTATCGATTAGAAAAAGAAAGTATCTACGATGTTTTTGAAGATTATGGATTCCATTATTTAACTGGTAAGGAACGAATTATCCCAATTGCACTAAACGATGAAGTCGCAAAGTTCTTCGAAGTGGAAGTTGGTGACCCCGCAATTATTCTTATCAAAACAATGAAGAATTATAATCAACCAGTAGAATACACAAAAGGGATATTCAAGAATGGCAAATATGAATTATCCGCTAGTATTGTGAAGATTAACCTTTAAAGGAGATAAACATGCCAAACATATTACTCGGTAGAATTGATAATCGACTCGTACATGGACAAGTAGGCGTAACTTGGACAAAAACAATAGGCTGTAACTTAATCGTGGTAGTTGATGATGAACTTGTAAACGATAAGCTCCAACAAGATCTTATGGCGATGACTGCAGATAATGCAGGGGTACAAATTCGTTTCTTCTCCATACAAAAAACCATTGACGTGATATACAAAGCAGCGGATAGTCAAAAAATATTCATCGTAACGAAGACACCACAAGTGATGTTAGCGCTTATTGAAGGGAATGTCCCAATTAAAACAGTTAATGTTGGGAATATGCATTTCTCAAGTGGTAAACATCAATTATCTAAAAAAGTGTATGTCGATGATGAAGAAATGAATAGCTTAAGAAAGATAAAATCTTTGGGGGTTGATATCTTCATTCAAGATATCCCAGGAGATATAAAAGAATCAATAGAATAGGTGAAAGGAGAGAAAAATGCAAATCACACTTGTTCAAGGTATTTTATTAGCATTGGCGTGTATTGTGATTGGGGTCGATTATTGGTTAGAGGCATTCTTTATTTTTAGACCAATTATCGTTGCGACAATTACAGGCTTAATTTTAGGGGATCTAAAATTAGGGTTAATTGCGGGGGGTTTAACAGAACTCGCTTTCGCTGGTTTAACACCAGCTGGAGGAACTCAACCACCAAATCCAATCTTAGCAGGGGTTATGACAGTTGTTATTGCGTATACGACAAATACAAGTCCAGCATTAGCGATTGGTTTAGCATTACCATTTAGTATTCTTATGCAATACGTAATCTTATTCTTCTACTCATCATTCTCAATGTTTATGGCAAAAGC
>DASSDQ010000072.1:0-27030 GCA_035697025.1 Erysipelotrichaceae bacterium
GCTAAAGCAGCAGGTGTACCAATCATTGTAGCAATTAACAAAATTGATAAACCTGGCGCAAACTTTGAAAAACTATACAATTCAATGGCAGACTTAGATCTTACTCCAGAAGAATGGGGTGGAGATGTTATGTTCTGTAAACTATCTGCTAAAACAGGTGAAGGAATTCAGAATTTATTAGAATCGATTTTGGTGGTTGCAGAAGTACAAGGTTTAAAAGCTAATGTTAAACGTTTAGCTTCTGGATCAGTTATTGAAGCACGTTTAGATAAAGGTCGTGGACCAGTTTCAACGTTGTTAGTCCAAAATGGAACATTAAAAACAGGTGATATCTTAGTAGTTGGAGCTTGTTTTGGTAAAGTTCGTAAAATGACTGATGATAGAGGTCGTGAGATTAAAGAGGCGAAACCATCTACTCCAGTTGAAATAATTGGATTAAATGATGTTCCAGTTGCTGGTGATAATTTCAAAGTATTTGAAAATGAAAAACAAGCACGTGCTTTAGCAGAACGTCGTTCTCAAGTTAAAATTGATGCAGAACGTAAGGGAAGTAGTTCAGTTAGCTTGGAAGAATTATCTAAAGCGATTGAAGATGGTATGATTCAAGAAATTAATTTAGTTGTTAAAGCGGACGTTCAAGGTTCAGCTGAAGCAATTAAACAAGCATTAGAACGTATACAGGTTGCGACAGTTCGTATCAACGTAATTCGCTCTACTGTTGGTGCAATTAGTGAATCTGACATTATGTTAGCTTCCGCAAGTAAAGCGATTGTTATTGGATTTAATGTACGTCCTGATGCAGTTGTTCGTAAGAAAGCTGATGAAGAAGGCATTGATATTCGTTTATATAACGTTATTTATGACGCTGTAAACGAAATGGAAAGTGCTATGAAGGGTATGTTAGCGCCAGTATACAAAGAAGTTGTTTTAGGACAAGCTTCAGTTCGTCAACTATTCAAAGTATCTAAGATTGGTACAATTGCTGGTTGTATGGTTACAGATGGTAAACTTGTGCGAGATGCTAAAGTTCGTATCATTCGTGATGGTACTGTAGTTTATACAAGCAAATTAGGCACACTAAAACGTTTCCAAAACGACGTTAAAGATGTTGCTGCAGGATATGATTGTGGTTTAACCATTGACGGTTTCAATGATATCAAGGAAAATGATGTTATAGAAGCGTATGAGGACCAAGAAGTTCCTCAAGTGTAGGAGGTTATATGGCAATTAGACAACAACGAATCGCTCAAATTATCTTAAAAGAAGTATCTGAAATGTTACAATTCGAAATTAAAGATGCAGAAATTGGGTTTGTAACAGTAGCAGATGTCGATTTGAGTAATGATTATTCTTATGCAAAAATATTTGTTACCTTTCTCGATAAAGATAAAGGCGAAGAAAGTCAGTTAAAAGCATTAAATAAGTATGCTAAGTCAATTCGTGGTGCATTAGGTAAAAAACTCATGATTCGTAAGATTCCTGAAGTAAGTTTCCATATTGATGCTTCATTCGAACAAGGCAGACGTATTGATGAGATAATTGATTTACTAAACAAAAAGAAAATAAATTAAAGGCTGAAATTCAGCCTTTATTTATTAAATCTCAATCGATAAGTACAACCCTGACAAAGTGTTTCGACACATTGTCTTTTTTTAAATCCATTAACAAATTCGATATATCGATCATTATCTAATATTTGATTAAAAGATGACTTAAATATATTACCTACTGTTAGTAACCCATTAGCATCTAAACAACAAGGGCTTACGTTACCATTTGAAAGAATTGCCATCATTTTAGTACCAGAATGACATTTACCTTCATAAGATTGAAATGGTTGATTTAATGTTGGCCATTCGAATTGTTTATCTAAGTCAATAAATAGATTTTTCTTAATTTTAATTCTTTTACCTTCATAATTAATCGTATATGGTGAAATAAGTGATTCTAATAGTTTGTTAAGTTGGTCATCTTTGAATGACCAAAGTCTTAAAAAAAGTGATAGATTTAGATCATTTGATACTTCTATTAGGTGTTTAATCTTTAAGTAATTATCATCCTCAATTTGAATTTGATTATTATGAATTGAGATACTTAGTTGTGCTAATGCAGGATGATTAAACATATCCGATGAGTAATTTTTTAAGAGAGTACCATTGGTGACTAAGTGCACTCTAAATCCTTTAGAGTTACAATTATTTAGGAACAATATTAAATCAGGATGTAATAAAGGTTCGCCTTGTACATGTAGATAAACATGTTCAGTATGTCCTTTTATTTCATCAAGAATATGATTAAATTCATTGCGAGTCATTTGATATGAACTTCGAGTGTTCTTCATACAAAATGAGCAATTTAGATTACAGATATTTGTTATTTCGATATAGATTCTTTGAAACATACTACTATTTTAACATTATATAAAAAAAGTAGAAGAATGATTTCTCCTACTATTGAGTTCTAAAACGAGATAAGAATTCTTTTGTACGTTCTTCTTTAGGGTGATTGAAAATCTGATCAGGACTTCCTTCTTCAAGGATAATTCCTTTATCCATAAATAAGACTCTATCAGAAACTTCTTTTGCGAATGACATTTCATGGGTAACAATAATCATTGTACGATGTTCAAGTGCTAATGATTTAATAACATTTAGGACTTCACCAACCATTTCCGGATCAAGTGCAGACGTAGGTTCATCGAATAGTAGAACTTTTGGTTCCATACAAAGTGTTCTTGCGATGGCGACACGTTGTTTTTGACCGCCAGAAAGTGTCATAACTGATGTATTAGCAAATTGTGATAATCCCACTTTATCGAGAGTTAAGTAGGCTAGTTTTTCAGCTTCAACTCGAGATTTTTTGAGTACTTTCATTTGTCCAATTACACAATTTTCTAGAACTGTAAGATGTGAGAATAGATTAAACGATTGAAAAATCATACCTACTTGTGCTCTATAACTATTAATTCCTTTTATGCTAGCAAGTATGTTATTACCTTCAAACTCAATTGTTCCACCTTGATATGATTCAAGTAGATTTATACATCTAAGTAAAGTACTTTTACCACTACCACTAGATCCAATTATACTTATTACTTCACCTTTATTAACAGAAAGATTAACATCTTTTAATACTTCATTAGAGCCAAAACGTTTGACTAAGTGATCAATTTTAATAATCATAGCGTCTTCTCCTTAGCAACATAATGTCCTTTAATTAGTGGAGTAGTTTGGCTATGAGGACCATCAAATCCACCTAGATTCATTTTATGCTCAACAAATTTTAATACTAACGTTGTTGAATACGTTAAGAATAGATAGATTAGAGCAGTCACAAAGAATGTATCACTAAATCGATAGATAATTCCTGCAACTGTTGTGGATTGGAAGAATAGTTCTGTTACACCAATTACATTTAGTACTGAAGTATCTTTAATATTAACTACAAATTCATTTCCAATAGCAGGGAATGCATTCTTAATTGCTTGAGGTAAAATTATAAACAACATTGTTTGAAAATTGTTCATTCCAATTGATCGTGCAGCTTCATTTTGACCTTTGTCCAGAGATTGAATCCCAGCACGGATGATTTCAGCCATATAAGCTCCTGTATTAATTGAAACAATAACTATACCAGCAAATATTTTTGCATTTCTAAATAAGGGTAGAAATACGTTATAGATGAATACAGCTTGTACCATCATCGGTGTTCCACGGAAAATCTCAACATAGATTGAGGTAAGGAAACGGATAAATTTAATAAGTGTATGCTTTAATTTTGAATCATAATCATAAACAGGAAGAGCACGCAATATTCCAATACCAAGACCAATTAACAAACCAATGATTGTTCCACTTAGTGCGATAATAATTGTATTTCGAGCACCAAAGAAAAACAGGGGAGCATATTTTGAAAATATGTAGACTGAGGCTCCCCATAAATCAGTTGGTATTTTTGTTAGTAAGGTAATCATTCACCCTCTGGTTGACGTTCAATAGCGTCTCTCATCCATTCAGAGCGTGTTTCTTCGGTTAAATTAGCAAGTACTGCATTTACAGTAGTTAATAATTCGGTATCGTCTTTACGTACAGCAACTGATACTGTTGTATCTTCAAAACTAGTAGCAAATCCATTTCCAGCTGTAAATGTGATAATTTTTAAATCAGGGTTTGTACCAACAATACTTAGAGCAACTGGATATTCAGATACCATAGCATCTGCTTCACCAATAATTACTGAGTTTGTTAATAAAGCGAATGAACCTAGTGGTGTCATATGATCAACAGTAGGGATTTGATCAACAACTGTATCGTGGAATGTACCTTTTTGAGCAACAACGGTTGCGCCAGTAAAATCTGTTAGGTTTGTTGCGTTTGCGTAAGTAGAATCATTGCGAACGATTAATACTAAATCTGATTGATAATAAGGTGTAGAGAAACTAACAGATTCACGACGTTCAGCTGTATCGGTCATACCTGCCACAATCATATCGATTTCGCCGTTATTTAAACTATCAATTAAACCTTCCCATGCAATCTTTTTAACAAGAAGATCTTTACCAAGTTCATCCGCAATTGCTTTAGCGATTTGAACATCATAACCATCGCAATATCCAGTTCCTTCTTCATTGTTAATTAAGAAAGAAGTTTCGCTTGATTCAACTTGTGTCCAGTTAAAAGGTGCATATGCACATTCCATTCCAACAACAATTTGATTTACTTCTTCAGCTGGAGCTGAACATGCACTTAATACTAAACTTAATAATGTTACTAAACTAATTAATTTTTTCATGATTTCTCTCCTTTAGAAATAAATAAAAGTCACGTCTATAACGTGACCTTGGTAAATACAGGTTATGTTATAGCGCCCTACAGTTTATGTAGGAGTGTTATGAATCTTCTTCATAACCCCACAATTCCAATTGCCATTGGTTTCGTTCGGCGACGGTTACCTTTCCCGTGGATCATTGCTTGCCAGCTCACCAGGGTACTCTTTTGCGTCGCTACCTCTATATCTTTTATTCTTTTAGAGTATATTCACAATTTATTCTTTTGTCAACACTTTTGTCCAAAGTTTTGTTTGTTCACTGTTGTGTAACATTTTTATAAAGTTATCATGTGCAGTAGGGAAGTTAATATAAAGTTGATTTAAAAGTTCTTTCATATCTTGTCTTCGCGTATTACCATCATTTGGACATCCTGATTTTTTAATTGGTAAATGGTTAATCTCTGCATTTGCGATGATTTCAGATTCTTTAACATAAACAAAGGGTCTAATGAAATTAATTTTTGATTCACTCATATACATTTCCGGATCAAAAGTTGCGAGTTTACCACCATAAATCGCATTAAGTAATAGTGTTTCAATCGCATCATCAGCATGATGTGCAAATGCTACCTTATTACAACCGAGATCTACTGCTTTTTGTATAACAATTCCTTTTTTAAATTTCGAACACAATGAACACTGAATTTTATCATCTTTCTTATTAAGTTCTAGGATTTCCGCAACTTGTGTTTTAAAAATATGATTCTCTATATTTAACTCATCAAAAAACACTTTAACAGGCGTATAGTCTTCGCCTTTAAATCCTAAATCTAAATGAATACCAATTAATTTAAAGTTTTTTCTTGATTTAATACGATAATGTTCAAGTGCAAATAAAAGTAATGTAGAATCTTTGCCACCACTTAAACCAATTGCGATAATATCATTATCATTTATCATGTTATAATCTTTATCTGCTAATGCTATTTTTTTAATCAATGTTTTCATGGTTATATCTTTCTACTAATTATCCCAAACTATTGTATAATAGGTAAGTAAAACTCACAACAATGAACGAACTATTACTGATAAACAAACCACAAAACATGACATCATTCGATGTTGTGGCTATTGTAAGAAAAGCACTAAATATTAGAAAAGTCGGGCATACTGGAACATTAGATCCAAATGCAGAAGGCTTGATGATTATATTAATTGATAAAGCCACAAAAGCTTTACCTTTTATGCATCTTAATCGAAAAGAGTACATCGCATCATTAAAGTTAGGAATTAAAACAAGTACAGGGGATATTTGGGGCGAGATTATTGATACAAATCAAGTACCAATAATAAATGAAGAATTAATAATAAGTGTTCTTAATAGCTTTCTAGGCAAGACAATCCAGACTCCTCCTAAAGTATCAGCTATTTCTGTTAATGGTAAAAGATTATACGAGTATGCTAGAAAAGATCAAGAAGTAGAAATCCCTAAGCGTGAAATAGAAATTTATGAAATTGAGTGTATTGGTATAGATGAAGAAATTCATTTTAGAGTACAATGTTCAAGTGGTACATATATTAGAAGTTTGTGCGAAGATATTGCGGTAAAACTTGGTACAGTAGGTACTATGTCAAAATTAACGAGAACACGTATTGAATCATTTGAATTAAAAGATGCTTATACAATTGATCAGATTAGAAATAAAGATTTTAAGTTTGGAGAAATTAGTAAAGCGTTGAATTATCCGGTTATACAAATTGAAGATCCGACTGATGTAAAAAATGGTAAAAAATTAGAGTTAAATTCTAATGAAAAAGTTGTTATGTTAAAACATAATGATGAAGTCTTAGCAATATATGAGAAAGATGATGAACAACAAAATTATCGTTGTTTAAGAGGATTATGGTAGATGATTGAATTGAAATTAACCCATGATGATTTAAATTGGAATGAAGAGTTAGCCGCATGTATTGGCTATTTTGATGGTTTTCATTTAGGACATCAAAGTTTATTTAATAAAACTCTGAATCTAGCTAAACAAAAATCTATAAAATCTGCATTAATATCATTTGATCCTGATCCTTGGGTTGTTTTACATGGTATTCCTAATGCAAATCATTTAACTACAATAGAAGATCGTAAACGTTTAGCCTCAAAACTTGGGTTTGATGTATGGATTAGTATTGAGTTTGATGAAAAGATGGCGAATCTTGATCCTAAAGAGTTTATATCTAAGTTAAAGTCTATTCGAATTGTAGATCTAATTTGTGGGTTTGATTTTAGATTTGGATCAAAGGGTTCTGGTAATATTCAAACATTAATCGATAATCAAGATGAAAAATTTAAAATACATGTTATTAATGAATATCGTGTTGATCATGAAAAGGTTAGTAGTACTAGAATAAAGATAGCATTAAAAAATGGTGATATGGAGTTAGTGAAACAATTACTAGGCCGTTATTATGAACTTACTGGTGTTGTGGTAGGTGGTCGTCAAATAGGACGAAAAATTGGGTATCCAACTGCAAATTTACAAATCAATTCGGAATATGTTTTACCTAAAATGGGTGTTTATGCTGGTTACGTTGTAATAGATAGCTTACGTTATCAAGCTATGATTAGTATTGGACTAAATCCTACAGTGAAAGATGATCGTATCGTGTCAATCGAAGCGCATATCTTTGATTTTGATAAAGATATCTATAATCGAGATGTAAATTTTGTATATGTACATTATTTACGTCCAGAATTAAAGTTTAATTCATTAAATGGCTTAATTGCTCAGTTAAAAGATGATGAAATTGAATGTAGGAAGATATTAAAAGATATAAATATTTAATGTAAGAATGAAAATATCTGCAAATTCATGTAAAAATACTTGCAATCACAATTTCTTTATGTATAATGTGTTAATAAGCGATGAACAAAAGTAGTAATCGGTATACTTATAGCTAGCGACTTGTGTATGGTGAAAGACAAGGTGTAAGTACGATGAACGTGTTTGGGAGCTTATGATTCGACGAAAGAAGGGTCATACGTAGCACTGCGTTAAGGTGTTGAGATGCTAGAATTTATTCTAGAATTAAGGTGGTACCGCGTTTCTATAACGTCCTTTGTTTGGGGCGTTTTTTTGTTGGAGGAAAGAAATGAAAGTAAATTTTGGAGCTATAGTTGAGTATATTCCATATCTCTTAGGGGGTATATTAGTTACGTTAGAGATCGCGATTGCGGCCGCATTACTTGGATCTCTATTAGCATTGGTATTTAGTTTATTAAGTCGTAAGAAGGGAATCCTACAGACGTTGATTAAAGCATTTATTGATTTCTTTAGAGGGACGCCTTTATTGTTTCAATTAGCTTTCTTCCATTATGGGATACCTCAGATTACGGGCATTATACCAACACCTTATATTTCAGCCTTAATTGTGTTCTCACTTAATTCAAGTGCTTACTTAGCTGAAATACTACGTGCAGGTATTGAAAGTATTGATAAAGGCCAAATTGAGGCCGCTCATGCATTAGGAGTTAAGTCTTGGGATATTTCATTCAGTATTATTATTCCTCAAGCTTTACGTAATGTATTACCAGCTATTATGAATGAATTTATTACTTTAGTTAAAGAAACATCTGTTGTATCTATGATTAGTTTGACAGACATTATGCGACGTCAACAAATCGTAAGTGCTGCAACATATCGATTCTTTGAACCATTATTGGTTATCGGTGCCATCTATCTTGTTATGAATATTGTATTAAGTAATGTTGGTAAAGTTTTAGAAAGGAAGCTCAAATATGATTAAGTTAGAAAACATAAGTAAAAAGTTTAATAACACGGTAGTTTTAAAAAATGTAAATGTTGAGTTTGAACCTGAAAAAACTTATGCCATTATTGGATCTAGTGGAGCTGGTAAAAGTACATTATTAAGATGTATCAATTTATTAGAAAAGCCTACAACTGGAAAAGTTATTGTTGATGGTGTTGATTTAATCAATGATAAAGCATTACTCAATCCAATTCGAGAAAAGATTGGAATGGTATTCCAAAACTTTAATTTATTTGCACATATGTCTGCAAAGAAAAATGTAATGTTTGCTTTATTAAAAGTTAAAAAGATGAGTAAAGAGGAAGCTGAAGTAGAAGCAGTAAAGCAACTTACTAACGTAGGATTAGCACATCGTTTAGATAACTACCCACATCAATTATCGGGTGGTGAAAAACAACGTGTTGCGATTGCTAGAGCGCTTGCGATGCATCCGAAAGCAATCTTATTTGATGAACCAACGAGTGCTCTTGATCCAGAAATGACTCAAGAAGTTCTAAAAGTTATAAAGTCATTGAATCATACAGGAATGACAAATATTATCGTAACGCATGAGATTAAATTTGCTCAAGAAGTAGCAGATGTCATAATATTTATGAATAATGCTGAAATATTAGAAGTTACAAACACAAAAGATTTCTTTGAGAATCCAAAGACGGATCGTGCTAAAGAATTCTTATCGAATATGATTTAGATAATAAAAAATGAGAGGGAAAAAACATGAAAAAATTATCAATTCTATTTATATTAATCGCTTTATTTGTATCTGCATGTTCAGCACCAGCTGCTGAAGAACCTGAAGTAGAAGTAACACAACTAACTGTGCTTACTTCACCTGACTATCCTCCGTATGAATCAATTGATGCTACTGGAAAATATGTTGGTTTCGATATTGAATTAATGGAAGCAATTGCTGCTATCGCAGGATTTGAAGTAGTTTGGAAAGAACAATCATTTGATGGAATCATCGCAGGATTACAAGCTGGTCAAGGCGACATGGCTATTTCTGGTATGAATGTCAATGAAGAACGTAAATTATCTGTAGATTTCTCTGATATTTACAAAGCTGGAGAAGCATTATACACAGCAGTAGTATTAACTGAAAAAGGTTATGCAACTGTTGAAGATTTGACTGGATTAAAGATTGGTGTTCAAACTGGAACAGTACAAGAAGCTGCAATGAATACTATTGCTGCTAAATATAACTTAACAATTGAATCAAGAACTTCATTCTTAACAATTATCGAAGACATTAAATTAGGAAGACTTGATGCGTTAGTTATTGATTATGAAAACGCTACTCAATATTCTATCGCTAACCCGGAACTTGGTGTATTTGTAATTGAAGATGCTGATATTGATGGTGATAGTGGAACCGCAATCGCATTCCCTAAAGGATCTGAATGGGTAGCGAAAGTAAATGAAGCAATCGCTCAACTAAAAGAAGATGGAACTTTAGAAGCATTAGATGCTAAATGGTTTGCTGAGTAATTGTTGAAATAGAAGGTCCTGTGTTATAATGTTCTAGGAGAACACTATGGCACAGGACTTTATTAAACTAACACACCCAGAACAATTAGGTTTTACTTCTATCAAGAAGGAAGTTTTTAATTCAATTGCATTTATTGCATGTCAAGATGAAAAACATGCAGTATGTGAAAAGAATTCATCCGTAACGAGTAAGATTACTGACAATCAATTATTAATTAAAATTGATGTTAAAATACAATATGGTCAAAATGTAACAGATGTTTCAAATTCGATACAATCGAAGGTGACACAATCGATTGAACAAATGACTGGGCTTCTCTGCCGAAATGTTGACGTAAATGTCATCGGCTTTGTTTTTAGCGCCCAATAGGGCGTTTTTCTTTGATAATTGAGAAAGTGAGATTAATTTTATGAACCGTCACATGCAGCGACAAAAGGCAATTGAATGCTTATATATCCATTTATTATTGAATAAACCTTTGAGTTTAGTGATGGATGAATATGAGTTTGATATTAACCAAGATGAAGGGAAATTTGTTCTTTTAAATCTTGAATTTATCGAAATAAATGAAGAAGTATTAATTGAAAAAATTAATCCATTTTTACAAAATGACTGGTCTTTTGAACGATTAGCTTATGTAGATCAAGCTATTTTACTTTTAGCTGTTTGCGAATTAGAGAGAAAACTAAGCGAAAAAGCTATAGTTATTGACGAAGCGATTGAATTAGCTAAATTATATTCGGATGATGATGCATTCAAATATATAAATGCTGTTCTAGATAAATATGAGTAACTCTGTTTGGACTGTCTCTTATCTTTTAAATACAATTAAATCAACATTAGATCAAAATGTTTTATTAAAATCATTTTTGATTAAAGGTGAGATTTCTAATTTTACAGCGCATAGTTCAGGACATTGGTATTTTTCATTAAAAGATGAACAAGCTAGAATTAGTTGTGTTATGTTTCAAGGCTATACTAAAGATGTATTATTTAAACCGAAAAATGGAGATAAGGTATTAGTAAGAGGTGCAATTACTGTATACAATTTACAAGGCCAGATCCAATGTTCGGTTTTTTCTATGCAAAACGATGGGCTTGGAGATTTGTTTATACAATATGAACTTTTAAAGAAAAAACTATTTGATGAAGGTTTGTTTGATATCAATCATAAGAAAAAATTACCAAAGTTTCCAGAATCGATTGGAATTGTGACAGGTAATAACACAGCAGCACTTCAGGATATTCTAAAAACGATTCAACTTAGATGGCCGATAATAGAAGTAACGATATATCCTACACTTGTTCAAGGTGAATTAGCATCTAACTCAATTATTAAGCAGCTTCTAAAAGCTGATAATAAACATGATGTACTAATTTTAGCAAGAGGTGGAGGATCTATCGAAGATTTATGGGCATTTAATAATGAAAAGTTAGCACGAGTTATCTACCAATTAAATACGCCTATAATTACAGGTGTTGGACACGAAACTGATACAACGATTGTAGATATGGTTTCAGACTTTAGAGCCCCAACACCAACTGCAGCTGCTCAAATCGCTGTACCAAGTTTAGAAGAGACTAAACGAATTATTCAACAAAATAAAACTGATCTTTTAAATACTATTAATCGTAAATTAGAGTTAAAAAGAAATATTTTTGATCAAATTAAACAAAATCGTTATTTCATTGCACCGCAAAATTTATGGCAACATCATCAATTGGAATTATCGATTCTATCAAATAAACTATCCCAACAAAATCTTGTAGTGCAAAAGTTGAAGTCAAAGTTAAATCAATTTCAAACTACTTTAAATCAATATGCACTAACATATACTTCTGAATACAATCAAGAGATTAATGGATTAAAATTGCGTTTAGAACAAACATTAAAAAATAAAATTAATAAACAGAATTATGAGTTTAAAAATACAATTAACTTATTAAACGCCTATTCTCCATTAAATAGTTTAGCTAGAGGGTATAGTATTACTAAACAAGATGCACATATTATAAAATTAGTTGAGGATGTTGATTATAATAGAGAAATAGAAATACGATTATATGATGGTGTTATTAACGCAAAGCCAATAAAAAAAGGAGAACATAATGAGTAAAAATGTAAGTTTCGAACAAGCCATGATTCGGTTATCTGAAATTATAGAATCATTGGAACGAAATGAAAAGGATCTTGAGTCTTCGATTGAACTATTTGAAGAAGGTTTAACTTTAGTAAAACAATGTGATAAACAACTTAAATCGTTTGAAACAAAAGTTTCTGAATTAATGGTGAAATATAGCGATGACACAGAATCTAAATAATTTTATTAATGTATTTAACAATGTGTTAGAACACTCACTTGATCATGTTTCTGAGTCTTTTGTTAAAGATGCGATGCAATATGCAATTTTATCAGAAGGTAAAAGGTTAAGACCTTATCTAATCTATTGCGTATCAAATAGAGATATGTCGGATTCAATTCTACTAGAAGTAGCTTCCACAATTGAAATGGTGCATACATATTCACTTGTTCATGATGATTTACCTGCAATGGATAATGATGATTATAGAAGGGGTAGACTTACAACGCATAAAGTTTTTGATGAAGCTACTGCAATATTAGCTGGAGATGCATTATTAACACATGCATTTACGATACTTACTCGATTAAATCTTGATTCAGAAAGTAAAGTTGAGTTGATTAAAATCCTTTCAGAAGCATCTGGTCCAGATGGCATGATTCTAGGTCAAGCACAAGATATGTTAAATGAAGTAAGTGCTGATTTATCGATTGATGAATTAAATCGACTTTACATTAATAAGACTGGAAAATTGTTTGCGGCTTCTTTAAAAATGGGTAACATATTAGCTGGAAAACCTGTCGAACAAAAACTGTTTGATTCAATTGGACATAAGTTGGGAATTGTTTTTCAAGTTCAAGATGACTATTTGGAACAAACGCAATCGTCTGAACAATTAGGAAAATCTAATAAAAGTGATCTAAATAATAACAAAAATACAGTGGTTTTAAGATTAGGGTTAGATGAGTCAAAACAATTAATTTCCAATTTATATGATGAGCTCAATCGTGATATAATAAACCTGTCGCAAAATTATCCTAATCTAATAGGAATCATAAATTGGATGAAAGATCGAAATAAATAATATGATAAAAATTCATGATATAGATAATCCAGAATTTCTTAAAAATTTAAGCATAAATGAGCTAAAACAACTATCAAAAGATATTCGTTCTTTTTTAATTGAGAATGTTTCTAAGACAGGTGGGCATTTATCAAGTAATTTAGGTGTAGTGGAACTAAGTGTTGCATTGCACTATTTGTTTGATTTTAAAGTAGATAAACTTGTGTTTGATGTTGGTCATCAATCCTATGTTCATAAAATTCTTACTGGTCGTGCAAAAGATTTTAATCGTTTAAGACAACTACATGGATTATGTGGTTTTCAAAAAATGAGTGAAAGTGAATATGATGTTTGGGAAGCAGGACATGCTGGGACTTCCTTATCTGCAGCACTAGGAATGGTTATTGCACGTGATTATGCAAATGAAGAACATTCAGTTGTGGCGGTTGTAGGTGATGGAGCTATACCGAATGGTATGTCTTTTGAAGCGCTAAATCATATTGGTGAGTTAAAGAGTAATTTGATTGTAATATTAAATGATAATAATATGTCTATTTCGCAAAACGTTGGAGCTTTATCACATACAATTGCTCGATTAAGAAATAGTAAGCCCTATGTAAGCGTAAAACACGATATGAAGGAAGTTTTAAATAAAAATATTGTTGGATCTACAGTTTTAAAAGGTATGCGGGCAGTAAAAGATTCAATTAAGCGATCTGTTGTTAGACCATCTATTTTTACTGATATGGGTTTAGAATACTTAGGACCTGTTGATGGTCATAATTTTCATGAACTTTTTAATGCTCTACAGACTGCAAAAGAACATGATGGGCCAGTTCTAGTCCATGTTATAACTACAAAAGGTAAAGGATTTAGTTTGTCAGAGAATGATCGTAATGGTCGTTGGCATGGCGTAAATCAGTTTGATCCAGATACTGGGAACAATTTAGGGGAATTACCATCTAATCATTTGTCTTGGTCAGAAATCTATTCTGATACTTTAATAAGATTAGCTAAAGTTGATCCTAAAATAATGGTATTAACACCAGCAATGTGTCAAGGTAGTAAACTTGAGAAGTTTTTTGCCTTATATCCAAATCGAAGTTTAGATTGCGGGATAGCAGAAGAACATGCCGCAACTCTTGCATCATCGATGGCTTTGAATGGTCTTAAACCGTTTTTATCTATTTATTCTACATTCTTACAGAGATCGTATGATCAAATTAACCATGATATTGCACGTATGGAAAGTCCTGTTGTAATTGGGATAGATCGAAGTGGATTAGTTGGCGAAGATGGTCCAACACATCATGGTGTATTCGATGTAGGTATTTTGAGACCACTTCCAAATATGATTATTGCGCAAGCTAAAGATGCAGATGAGGCTCAAGATTTACTTTATACTGCATTCCAAATAGGAAGACCTTATGCAATACGCTATCCTCGAGGAAGTGCTGTCTATAACGAAAAATCAAATTTAAATTTAATTGAAACTGGTAGTTGGACGATACTTGGAAGTTTGGAAGATGCTAAGGTAATTGTATTATCCTATGGTCCTGATGTAGATAAGATAAAAGATAAAGCTGATTCTAATATGTTACCGGTTGCGGTAATAAATGCCCGATTCTTTAAGCCACTGGATGATAGTTTGTTATTTAAATTAGTAACTTTGAATAAACCTTGTATTGTATATGAAACTGATATGTTAAGTGGTGGATTAGGAACAGCTGTTCTTGAATGGTTGAATCAAAATAATGCGAGTTTAAACTTAAAGCGCATTGGAATTAAAGATCATTTTGTAACACATGGTTCTCTTCCTGAACTTAGGAAATATGAAAATATTGATATTAGTTCATTATTTAATCTAATAAATCAATTAATTTCTTAGGAATAAATTAAACATTAACATATATATAGGTACTCCAATGCTACAGTCACTTTATATTAAAAACTATATTTTAATTGATGAATTAAGACTCGAATTTAAGTCTGGTTTCAGTGTGTTTACTGGTGAAACTGGGGCAGGGAAGTCTATTCTTATTGATGCTATTGGTTTAATTATGGGAGAACGTTTTAGTTCTGATTTGATAAGACATGATACAGACAAATCTATACTAGAGGCCGTCTTTAATACTTCAAATCCTAAAATAATAGAATTATTGAACGAGTTTGGTTTTGAGTTGGAAAATAATGAACTAATCATTACTCGCGAATTGACAAGAGATGGAAGATCAACTAATCGCTTAAATAATCGAAGTGTAACTGTTAATGTATTAAAAGAACTTTCGCAATATCTTGTTGATATTCATAGTCAAAATGATACACAATACTTACTTAATAATAAATATCATTTAAGTCTTTTAGATGCCTATAAACCAAATTTAGCATTGTTAGAAGAAGTTAAGAAATTGTACCAAGTTTACGATGGATTAAAGAAAGAATTAAATAATAAAGAAAAGAATGAATTTAATCCCGATGATCTTGAATTTTTAGAATTTCAAGTTAATGAAATTAATCAAGCTAACTTAGAATTAAATGAAGATATCGAGCTTGAATCTAAACAAAAAATAATGATGAGTTTCGAAAAAATATCTTTACGTTTAAAAAATGCACTTGATTTGTTGGATGAAAATGATGGAGTTTCAATTAAGCTTCATGATAGTTTAAAACAGTTACATTTTATTGATGAAATAGTAGAAATTAAAAAGAGCACGGAAGAATTAAACGAACTTTACTATTTATTACAAGATAAAATCGGTGAGTTAAAGATTGCTTATAATTCGTTAAGTTTTGATGAAGATTCTTTTAATGCGATTCAAGATCGATTGTTTTTAATTAATCGATTGAAAAAGAAATATGGCAAATCTATCGATGCTATTTTTGATCAAAGAGATAGTTTTATTGAAAGGATTAATTTAATTCAACATCGTCAAGAAATCTTAGATGAGCTTAAAGTGCGTTTAGAAGCGTCATATAAGGCATTTAATGAAAAGGCGATAATGTTAAGTGAATACAGAAAATCACAAGCTAAAGGCCTTAAAACAGCAATCATTAAGGAAATACAGGAATTATACTTAGATAAAGCTCAATTTGAGATAGATTTTAAAGAGTCACAACCTTCAATACAAGGAATTGATTCAGTGGAATTTTTAATTTCAATGAATCCTGGAGAAAGTTTAAAGCCACTTATTAAAGTAGCAAGTGGAGGCGAATTGTCTAGATTAATGCTTGGTATGAAAGTCATCTTTAATCAACTTCAAAGAATAGAAACGATTATTTTTGATGAAATTGATTCAGGCGTTTCTGGACGTGTAGCTACTGCGATTGGTCAAAAAATGTCAAGATTATCAAAAACTGCACAGGTTTTCTCAGTAACTCACTTAGGTCAAGTTGCTGCATGTTCACATAGTCATTATTATGTTTCCAAGAAACAAACAGCTCATTTAACACATACTCATATACAGGAACTTGATGAAATTGGACGTATAAATGAATTATCTATGATATCAAGTGGTACACTTAATCCGCAATCAATAAAAGCTGCAGAAGAATTGTTTAAAACAAATCAATCTTTAATTGAGGCTATATGAATTGGGAAGATGCGATAAAGAGTTATGAATCACATTTAAATTTTATCGATCGAAAATCAAAGCGAACAATTGAAAGCTATTTAAGTGATTTAAAACATTATCATACATATTTTAATGAGAAGAAAATTGAACTGGATGGGATAAAAACAGCATTAATAAATACATATTTACAAGAATTTAATAATACTCATTCTAATTCAACTGTTTTAAGAACCAAAACCAGTATCGTTTCCTTTCATAAATTCTTAAATCAGTATTATAAACTTGGATATAATCCAGCATCCGCAATTCAAAAAATTAAAAAGATTCATCGTTATCCAAAAACGATTAATTATGAACAGATAAATAAAATACTTAATCCATCAAATTCAATGCATGAATCATTTTTCATTGCGATGTTTGATGTATTATATTCTTGTGGACTTCGGGTTTCCGAATTAGTTGATCTCAATTTAAATCAATTATTTTTAGAACAAGGTTATATTCGAGTATTAGGAAAAGGGGACAAAGAAAGAGTTGTCCCTATGGCAGATATAACTCGTAAGAATTTAAAGAATTATATTGATAACGAACGATTTCTTTGGCTAAAGAACAAATCAAATTTGGTTTTTATTAAACCAAATGGGAAACCAGTTACACGACAATATGTGTATACTTCATTAAAACAAAGATGTGTAGATTTGGGCATTAATATTGATATATCACCTCATAAATTAAGACATAGCTTTGCGACATCATTATTAAATGGTGGTGCTGATTTGCGAATCGTTCAAGAATTATTAGGGCATAGTGATATCTCTACAACTCAAATATATACACATGTCGAAGGTAAACGAATGCATGAAGCTTATAATAGGTATCATCCTATGAATAAAAATAAAGGAGAGAAATAATGGAAAAATATAAAAGAATTATTACAGTTGTTTTAGATAGTGTTGGTGTTGGGGCTGCAAATGATGCGGCTGATTACGGAGATGTAGGATCTGATACTCTAGGACATATTGCGGAATTCAACAATGGCTTAAATATTCCAAATTTAAGAGAATTAGGGATTGCGAATCTTCATAATTTAAAGAATATTATACCTGTAGCACAACCTAAAGCATATTTTACAAAACTTAGTGAAATGAGTTTAGGAAAAGACACAATGACGGGACATTGGGAGATAATGGGGTTATTTATTGATACTCCATTCCAAACATTTACAGATACTGGGTTTCCAGATGATTTAATTCAAGCTCTAAAAGATAGAACTGGTCATGATATCATCGGTAATAAATCTTCGAGTGGTACTGAAATACTAGATGAGTTAGGTGAAGAACACATGCGAACTAATGCGATGATTGTATATACTTCCGCAGATTCAGTGTTACAGATTGCGGCGCATGAAGAAACTTTTGGGTTAGAAGAACTATATCGTTGTTGCGAAATAGCACGTGATTTAACAATGGTAGATAAATGGAAAGTTGGACGTGTTATTGCTAGACCGTTTGTTGGACCAAGAAAAGGTGAATTCAAACGAACAAGTAATAGACATGATTATGCTTTAAAACCCTTTAATCGTACTGTATTGGATGAATTAAAAGATAATAATTTAGATGTTATAAGTGTTGGAAAGATAAATGATATATTTGATGGGGAAGGGGTTACAAAAGCTGTAAAGTCTAAGAGCAATCATGATGGTATGGAAAAAACGATTGAAATTGTGAAAAATGACTTCCATGGTTTACTCTTTACAAATTTAGTCGATTTTGATGCACTATGGGGCCATCGTAGAGATCCTATAGGTTATGGTAAAGAAATTGAAGCATTTGATGTTCAACTTAAAACATTAATGGAAAACTTAAGAGAAGATGATCTATTAATCTTAACTGCAGACCATGGGAATGATCCGGTTTATCCTGGAACAGACCATACTCGAGAATATGTACCATTAGTTATGTTTAGTCCGAAACACAAAGGTGCTGGTTTACTACCATCTCACACATTCGCTTCAATTGGTAAAACAATCGCAGATAATTTTAATGTAAAACTTCCTGATTATGGATATTCATATTTAAAAGATTTAAATTAGTAGTATAAAAGAGAGGATAATTAAAAAACCTCTCTTATTTAATAATTATCTATAAATATTACATAATATACATTATGCGAAGTATTAAGCAAGTATGATTTATTGTATTATTTTACTAAAAGTATGTTTTCTATGATGTATATGTAGTCTTTCCATATTAATGGTATTTCTTCTTTGTAAAATAAATTATTATTTGATATCATTCTAAATTTGTCATATATTTTATCATTATTATAAATTTCTACATTTATACATTTTGTTGTATTTAGCTGATTCGAATCTTCAACGTAATAACATTGCTCATATATGCCTAATAGACTTGTATCTATCATATTAAGTACAACTAAATTGTCTGATATATTACCATCTTCTGAATCATAAGCACTTACATAATTAAACGGATCAAATTCACTGTGTTGTAATATTTTTAGATCATTTGCATAAATTATCGGTTTATCATTAGGTAATGCTAAAACATTCACAAGTATAATTGTATATGCACTTAAACCTTGTGTATCTGTAACTTTTAAATTAATTTGATAATTACCTACTTTATCTTCATAAGTAGATGATATTGTTTCGATTTTATGTGAAATATCCCCTTCTTCATAATCCATTGCTTTAACATGATCGAAGATTTCAAACATTTCTCCTTTATATACATTAATATCGGATTTCTCAAAGTATGGAGCTTGATTAACTAGATTACTACTTATTTGTAAAGGTGTACCGCTATAAACGACATAAAGACTTGAAATCCATACTGGACTGATTGAAGTACCTTCAATAATGCGACGTCTTGGGCCATCACAGACACTAAGTTTGGCGGAAACATTATAAAAAGAAGTGTAATCAGAAAATACTTTTGATGAAACATTCTTGTAGATTGAATTTAGTAAGAAAAACAATTGATTCGTATAAGATGTAGAACAATTAGTCCCCGAGTACCAATAAGTACTTACTTTCGATGGTTGTTTTCTTGCGATAACAGTAGTAGAATTCACTTTAATTTCTGTATCATTGAGTCTTGAAATAATTTTATATTCTTTATTATCGATTCTAAAATTAAGATCTTCAGGAATAGGAAAATATATTGGGGTTTTAAATATAAGATTTGATTTTAATGCGTAACTAAGAATATTTGTTTGATATACCGTATCTACTTTAAATTTATTTAGTGGAATTGTTGCGATGAAACCAACATTTTCATAATTGTAATTACACAGTTCAGGAGCTTGACCAATCGCAACTGGTGCACACTTAGGCGATCCAAAATACTCCATTTGTTTTGTAAGCGATATATTGGTTAATTTAGCTTGTATTCTAAATGAATCATTTATACTATAAAATTCAAGTTCTGTTTTATGATCAAGATCATTAAGATAATGTTGCTTATAACTTATAAATACCCATCCTTCAATAATAATAGAATTATCAACTAATGAAATATTAAGTATTTCATACGGTATTTGTTTTTTATTAACCATTGTTTCAACAGCTGCATACGCATTAATTCTGAAATAACTTAACGATCCCAAGATGAGAACTATTTTCAAAATTTGATTAATTACTTTCATTTCTTCCTCCTTTTTATTAATAAATAGATAATTAAACAAATAATTCCAATACCACTAATAATTATAGGAATATTTTTTATGTGACGAACCGACAATTTAATCTCTTCAGTACAATCCGTTATCCAATTCAAACGTAAACTTTTAACGATAGATTCATTCCTATTTACAATATAGAAATGCGAGAATCTAGAATCAACTCCTATAAGTATTCCATTTGTATTTTGCATATAGCTAGGATTATATGATATTAATATCTCCCCTTCCTCTAATCCTAGAATATAAATATCTTCATATACACAAGGATATTCATAAGCTTTATCAATTAAATCTCCATTAGAATTATAAAAACTAGCCATACTAGCTTATACGTACTAATATTGATTAGTCATAAAAAAAAGGTCCTAGGGACCTTTAACGACGTCTATTAGACATGAGAATTAGCCTTAATATCTGGAATACTGTTGATATTAAAGCAGCTACATAAGTCATTGCTGCTGCACTAAGCATTGATTTTGCATCAGCTCTTTCATCCATACTAATAAAATTACCATTTTCTAATTGAATTAATGCACGTTTTGATGCATCAAACTCAATAGGCAAGGTTATTAGTTGGAATAACGCAATTATAATTAACATTGCTATGCCAATATAGAATACACTTGTTAAACCTGAAGCAAGACCAATAATTGCTGCTATCCATCCAAGATTTCCAGATACAATAGCCAATGGTAATACTTTATTTCTAACAGCGATCATAGAATAATTTTCGGCATACTGTATAGCATGACCAACTTCATGTGCTGCAATAGCAACTGAAGCAATACTTGAATCATTGTATACTTTGGGTGATAAGTTCACTGTATTACTTTTAGGATCAAAATGATCGCTTAGTAATCCACTTTGACTTAATTGCACTTGTACGTTTGATAATCCATTAGAATCAAGGATTTTACGAGCAATACTTGCTCCATTAATTCTTTGATCTGTCTGAACAGTACTAAAGTGAGAATAAGCACCTTTGACTTTGAATTGAGCCCAAAATACTATACCTAATGCAAGTACATACAAAATAATATCCATGTTTATTATTTAACAGCGTCTTTTAGAGCTTTAGCGGCTTTAAATCCAGGAACTTTCGAAGATGCAACATGAATTTTTTCCATAGTTTTAGGATTTATACCTTCACGAGCATTACGAACTTTAACTTCAAACTTACCAAAGCCAGCGATGTCTACTTTTCCGCCTTTGCTTAGTTCAACTTTCAAACTATCAAATACGAAATCGATGATTTCACCTGCATGTTTTTTACTCAATTCTTTTTCTTCTGATAACAAATCAACTAGTGCTTTCTTATTAAATACATCACTCATAGTAAATTTCCTCCATTTAGTACATAGTAACACTATAAAACTTCAAATACAAGGATACGGAATTCTATTCTTCTTCTGACTTAAGCTCTTTTTGCATTAAATTAACTGCTGAAATCGAAGGTATATTGTTCTCATATAGAACTTTATAAACCTCTTCGGTTATTGGCATGTATATACCTTTAAGTTTAGCTTCTTCATGAATAATTTTAGCTGCTTTAACACCTTCAACAGTTTTAGTGTTATTTTCCCAGAAACTTTTAGCAGAATCGTTCTTACCAATCATTAATCCAGCTTGGAAGTTTCTTGAATGAACACTTGTACATGTAACGATTAAGTCACCTACTCCTGTCAATCCCAAGAAAGTTTCAGGTTTAGCACCCATAGCGAGCCCATAGCGAGTGATTTCAGCTAAACCTCTAGTTATAAGTGCTGCACGTGCATTATCACCATAACCTAAACCTTGGATCATACCGCTTGCTAATGCAATAATGTTTTTAACCGCAACTCCTATTTCCGCACCAATAACATCTGTATTTCGATAGACTCTGAAATATCGATTTGAGAATAACTCTTGAACAATTTTTGAATATTCTTCATTTTCACAAACAGAGTTTACGATAGTTGGTAGTCTTAATATAACTTCTTCAGCATGTGAAGGTCCGATTAAGGAAACCACTTCTCTTAAGATTTCAGGGTTAACTTTTTCTTTAATATAAACGGATAATCTTTGATGTGTTGTAGGATGGAAACCTTTTGAGACATTGATAACTATAATAGGATGTTTAACATTCTCATTTAGAGTATTGCATACATCTTCTATAGCTTCTGAAGGTATAGCTAACAAGAAAACTTCTGCATCAAGTAATGGTGTTATTTCAGTACTTGCTTGGATATTTTCATTTATAGTAACTCCAGGAAAATATTTTTCATTCATATGATGAACTTGAATATCAACCAATTCATCTAGATTTCTTCCCCAAATAGTAACATCATGCTGGTTATCAGCAAGGACTTGAGCTAAAGCAGTACCCCAACTACCACTACCAATAATAGCTATTTTCATTTTTCTACTCCTTTATTCGTGCAATAATACGAATTGGTGTTCCTTCAAATATAAATGCTTCACGTAGACGATTTTCCAAATATCTACGATATGAGAAATGCAATAATTTTGGATCATTGACAAACAATACAATTGTTGGTGGCGCGACAGCTACCTGAGCTGCATACATAATTTTTAAGCGCATACCTTGATGTGATGGTGGAGGCGTAATAATCTGAGCGTCCATAATAACTTCATTTAGTACATTTGTTTGAATTCTTAAATGACTATATTCATATAATCGATTAATTGTTGGAATAATCAAATTGATACGTTGTTTGTTCTTTGCAGAAACAAATAGAATTGGAGCAAATGATAAGTATAGGAATTCTTTACGAATTTCTTCAGTAATTCTGATCATGCTCGATTCATCTTTTGTAACAACATCCCATTTATTATAAACAATTACAATAGGTTTACCTGCTTCATGAGCATAACCTGCAACATGCTTATCCTGGTCACGTATACCTGTTAGTCCATCTATTACGAATAAGATTACATCTGCTCTTTCAATCGCTTGTAACGCTCTTAAAACAGCGTATTTCTCTATATTTTCATACACTTTACCGCGTTTACGTATACCAGCAGTATCTATAACAACATAATCACTACCTTCATGACGGAATACACTATCTACTGCATCACGAGTTGTTCCCTCTATATCCGATACAATGACTCGTTCTTGATTTAAAATAGCATTTACTAATGATGATTTACCAACGTTAGGTCGACCAATAATAGCGAATTTAATTGTGCCTTCTTTTTCTTTTTGTGATTTTGGAGGGAATTTAGAAATAATATTATCTAAAAGATCACCAATTCCAATACCGTGCACACCACTTACTGCAATTATTTCTTCTACACCAAGAGCATAAAATTCATAAATATTATGTAACAAATCTTTATTATCTGTCTTATTTACAGCACAGATAATTGGTTTGTTCGTTCTGTGTAACATTTTTGCGATATAACGATCATCATCAGTTATACCCTCTTTACCATTCACAACAAAAATAATGACATCAGCTTCATCAATAGCGATCTCAACTTGAACACGAATTTCTTCTTGGAAAGTCGCATTTTCAACTTGAATACCACCAGTATCGATTATTCTAAAATCCTTGGTTAACCAATTCGCTTTAGAATATATACGGTCTCTAGTAACTCCAGGACTGTCCTCAACAATTGATAAACGTTCTCCTATAATGCGATTAAATATTGTTGATTTTCCAACATTCGGTCTTCCGACAATCGCAACTACACCATCAATCATATCAATCACTCCTCTCTTTTAATTTTAATAATACAATTTCATAAACCTTCTCAACAGATTCTTCGATATTTAAATCAGATGTATCTAATAAATATGCATCATCTGTTTTAATTAAAGGTGAATGAGCACGATTTTGATCTTGTGCATCTCTTAACTTGATTTCATCGTATATAGTTTGATAGTTAATATCAATACCTTTATCTTTATAATCTTTAAAACGTCTATTTGCACGAGACTCAATACTTGCAGTTTGGAATATTTTAACTTCCGCATCTGGTAAAACAACAGATCCGATATCTCTTCCATCCAGAATATAACCTTTGTCTTTTGCTATAGTTTGTTGGATATGAACAAGACTTTCTCTCAATTTAGGAAATTGTGCGATAGTTGATGTTAATAAATCAATATCTTTTGATCGAATTTTTGAACTTATATCTTTACCATCAAGATGAATATGTCCTAAATCATCAAAAGTAAAATGGCTATCATTAACCATTTTTACTAAATCATCCTCACTATTTGTATTAATTTTGTTTTTTAATGCTTTATAAGTACAAGCTCGATACATAGCACCAGTATCAAGGTGAGTATAATTTAATCGTTTGGCCAAAGCTTTTGCTATCGTACTTTTACCCGATGCGCTTGGTCCATCAATTGCTATATTTAATTTCATCAATAATATCCTTTTGAATATAATACCCAATAAACCGCAAAACCTAACATTACAACTAATACTAAAACAAGAATAAATACTACAATATTCAGAACACGATGAGATGACATAACTGATTCATTCATATCAATTAATTCTTTTTCATAATCATTTAATTGAATTCTTAATTTTTGAGTTTCTTCGAGTACTTGATTAATATCTTCAGAATCATTTTTAACATTTTCTTCAGGTAAATCATTAAAGTCATTTTCGATAATCATCTTAATTTCTTGAGTTAAATCAGCTTGATTCTTCTCTTCAAAAATTACAGGTTTTATGGGTTCAACTTTTAATTCTTTTACTTCACTCTTTTTAAGAACTTCTAAATCAGTATCAAATTCACTTCGATACCCTTTTTTTAGATTATAATTTCTAACTTCTTCTAAGAAGTCATTGATATATTCTGTTTCGACTGTATTTGTTTTGATTGGTTTAGTATCAAAATCCAATGATTTTTCTCTTCTAGAATGTAAAGCTTGGTAAGGTTCACTTGAACTTGATACACTCGTGCGAGTAAGCATTGGATTTATTTTATTCAATCTTTCCGCATATGAAGAAAGAGCTGGTGAAACCAGTTCTTCTTCGCGGTCATTTTCAATTGTATTTCTTAATACTTGATTTTTTTTGACACGTGATAGGGTTTCCATGAAATAACCTCTTGTTTATTATAACATAGGCAACCAATCACGCGTATTCAAACATTTATTTCAATAAGAATTTACTTAATCTAGGATAAATGAGAAGCGTAACAATCGCTAACAATACGCCTTTAAATACATTGAAAGGTGTAATCGCATTAACAAATGCCCATTTTTCTGGAGTACCAGTAATGCCATATAACGGTAATGTAATGTTGAAGTTAATCCAAATCATTACTAGAACCATTAGTCCTGTACCAATCGCAAATAGAACAATATTCTGAACTAATTTGAAGTTCTTATTATTCTTGTTAAAGAAATAATAGAGTGAGATTGGTAAGAAATATGCTATACCTGCAAAGAAATTCGCAATTTCTCCTGAAGCAGCAGGTGTTTGAGACTTGAATACAAAGTGCAACACATTCTTAAACAGACCAACGACAATTCCAACAATCGGACCATAGGCAATACTTAATAGTATGGCTGGTACATCACTGAAATCGATCTGTAAAAATGGAGCACTCGGAAACAAGAAACCAACTGGAATTTCGATTAGATACAATACGAAAGACAAAGCTGTCATGATACCAATTAAGGCAAGTAATCTTGTGTTTTTCATTTTTTTCCTCCTATATAGAAAAACCCGAGACTCCGGGCTTTACGATAAAAAGAAAAATCTTCTTCCATCCAGACTTTACTGTCGCCACTGGAATCGAACCAGTTCTGCCTTTCGGCTCGCGGGGTTTACCGCCGGTCGGGAATTTCACCCTGCCCTGAAGTACATTAGTATAATAAATGATTGTTAAAATATTGTCAAGCAATTATGCTCTACTGTGATATTTTCCATCTATTGTATTAACAATAACCATTTCATCTTCTTCAATAAACATAGGAACTCTTATTTGAAGACCAGTTTCAACTCTTGCATTCTTTAATGCATTTGTTGCTGTATCACCTTTTACTGCAGGTTCTGTTTCAACAATTCTTAATGTTACTTTATCAGGTAAAATTAGTCCTAAAATCTCATTTTCATAAGTAGAAATATTAACATTGTCATTTGGTTTTAAGAAATTCATTTCCCATGTTAAATTAGTTTTTTGGATTTCAATTTGTTCATAACTGCTTGTATCCATAAATACTAATGCATCTCCTGCATCATAAAGATATTGCATTTCTTTCTTATCAATATGTGCAGCTTCTACTTTATCTCCTCCAGTAAATGAAAGTTCTACAATAGTCCCAGATCTCAAATTGCGGACTTTTGATTTTACAATCATTTGGCGCATTGCTGTTTTATTGTGTGTAGTTTCAATTACACTATAGATATTATTTTCATATTCAAACGTTATTCCTGGTCTTAAATCGTTTACGATAATCATATTTTCTCTCCTTTAGCCATATTAATTTTAGTCTATGATTTTATTTTGTCAACTACAGGAAATAAACCTTCATTTATTAGCTCATAATT
>DASSDQ010000073.1:0-54938 GCA_035697025.1 Erysipelotrichaceae bacterium
GGTTAGTATCTAAAGTTAATGCATCGAAATACGAAAATCCTTAGATTGATCAGAAACCCATTGATTGACTAAGGGTTTTTTAAATTTATTCGATTAGAATGATAGAAAAGTACTATAATGTGCTTAGAACAGAGCGAACGAATTCACGCAAAAAGAAGTTGAGACGAAAATTATTTCAACTTAAGTGCGAAGTTAAACGTTAGCGTCATGAACGAGGAATTGAATTATTTTTTAAGCTTTATTAATTTTGGATCAATTTCAAAGACAGCGATAAATTCACTGGGTGAGAAGTGAAAGAGCTCAATAAATCTTTGAAATGGAGAAAGACCCTTCAGACTTTTACGTCGTTGGGAATTGATGTGGGAGAAGAGTTGATTGATTTCTTCCTGGAAGGCGAAATCAAGACTTTCTCCTTTTTTAATGAGATAACGGGCTAAAGAATGATTGCGTTCACAGCCGCCTTTTTGATCGGAGGCATACGGATCACAATAGAAGACGCGACAGATATTGACGCCTTTGGCATCGTTCTCAACCAAAGGAAGCGATTGAAACTCTGCGCCATTATCCGTCAGTAGACAATCAAAGAAGAGATGGTTCTGATGGACAAGGGTTTGAATGAAGGCTTGGACCGCTTGGTTCACTGCATAAGCGGATCGATTAATTAGAATGCCCCATTGGAACTTCGATTGGGGTTCATAAAGCGTTAATAAGACTTTGGCGTCATTTCGTTTACCAATCATGGTATCCAATTGTAAGACGACCCGTGGTTTCGTAGCGGTATAATCCAGATAGTCTTGATAGGTACGATTCACTAAAAGCTCGATATTAATGCGTTTACGCGGAGCTTGACGCATTTCCTTCTGATACGGAAAACGAATCGTTCGCGGTAAATCGATGTTTTGGCACGTTAAGTAGCGTTTATCAATGTAGCGACGAAGCGTCGCCTCCGATTGTGTAATCGAAAGGTCTGTCGTCAGGATGTGATACAGCGATTGATGATCTCGAATCCGTTGACTAATTTTATCATCGAGTTCTTTGAGTTGAACCTGCGACAGTTGCGGATGTGCTCGCGACGCTTTGAGTCGATGACGGGCCAAATGATCCGCTTCATACGCATCATACGCAACCCGATGATTGGTACAAGATGAGTAGTGAAAACAGCGGTTACAGACAAACGGAAAGTCGTTGAGTTTCTTACAGGCATGGTGTGTACTGCGTAAGAAAAGTTTAGATTTACACGGTAATTTTAAACTATTTCGCTTAAGTTCACGATAAACCGAAGCAGGATGACAGTCCAGAATCTGACTGATCGAAGCACAACTACATTGTGCTTGATGTTCTAACTGATATTGTAAAATGACGCGATCACGAATGGTAAGTTGATTAAACATACGCATTCTCCTTTCTCTTTCCACTCTGACGCTAACGTTATTCTCAGTATAAACGAATAAAAATTAAAAAAAGACGATTTCAGTCTTAATGCAAAACATCATTGCATTTAATTATTTATCTAACCTCGACACGTTTTTTCTTGACTTATTCTTATAGTTTGATAGAATAAAGTCTGTTCAATAGACCAAAGACAGCAACGGCCTAGTGCTTAATAAAGTTGCCGAGGTGTAAAAGATAGAAAAATCTTTTTACTCACGCTGTCTAGTGTGAGTTTTATTATTTTGGGATATTGCGTAAATCAAGGAGGTGCAACAGATGAACCAAACGATTATCGACAGTAAAATTGCGGTTGTTAATGAAGTCAAAGAAAAACTAGAAGCTTCAGCATCAAGCGTAGTCGTCGAATATCGCGGGCTATCCGTTAAAGAAGTTACCGAATTGCGCCGTGCATTACTAGTTGATGGTATAGACTTTAAAGTCTATAAGAATTCAATGGTAGAACGTGCTGCAAACGATCTCGGTTATGCTGCTTTAGCAGAAAGTCTAAAAGGGCCTAATGCCTTTGCATTCAGCAAAGATGCAGTAGCGCCAGCGCGCGTATTAGCGAAATTCGCTAAAAAGCATGAGCATTTAGTATTAAAAGGTGGAGTTATTGAAGGCAAAGTTGTCGATGTAGCTACTATCAAAGTATTGGCTAGTTTACCAGGTCGCGAAGGCATGATTTCTATGATCTTGGGTATGTTACAATCCCCAGTTCGTAAATTCGCTTATGCGATTTCACAAGTAGCTGAACAAAAACAAGCGTAATTTAATCAAGGAGAAAATGAACATGGCAAAATTAAATGCACAAGATGTGATTGCTTCCCTAAAGGAAATGACAATCTTAGAATTGAATGACTTAGTAAAAGCAATCGAAGAAGAATTCGGCGTATCCGCAGCTGCACCTGTTGCTGCAGCAGCAGCAGCTGAAGAAGCAGCTCCAGCTGGACCTGTTGAAGTTGATGTAATCTTAAAAGAAGTTGGACCAAGCAAAGTTGCAGTTATCAAAGTTGTTCGTGAATTAACAGGCTTAGGCTTAGTTGAAGCGAAGGGCGTTGTTGACTCAGCACCACGTGCAATCAAGGAAAAAGTTTCCGAAGAAGTTGCAGCTGAAGTTAAGAAGAAATTAGAAGAAGCTGGCGCAACTGTAGAAATCAAGTAATCCTTTTTCACAAACACTTAGTGTTGTGAAGGGGGGGTCATTTTGACACATTACTTTAAAAACTCAGAAAATTTACCCCATAACCGGAAGGAAATAACTTTCCGGTTTTTGGGCATTTTCTATACTTTGCAAGTTGATGCGGGAGTTTTCTCGAAGACAAAGCCAGATGATGGATCTTTGTTGCTCGTTGAGAACGTACTAAAACATGCTCCGAACGGTAAAGTATTAGATATGGGTTGTGGTTATGGATTAATTTCACTCTTACTTAAACATCAAATTAAAGAATTAGATGTGACAGGTGTTGATGTGAATGAACGTGCCATTACTTGTGCAATTGAGAGTGCTAAGGCAATGAAGTTAGATGTTAACTTTATAAACCAAGACATTCTATCTGGTTTAGATGGAACATTTGATTGTATTGTGACCAACCCACCAATCCGAGCGGGTAAGAAAGTAGTCTATGCTTTCTTCGATTATGCTCAATCACATTTGAATCAAGATGGAGGTTTCTATGTGGTGATACGTCGCCAACAAGGAGCCGCATCTGCTCATAAAGCACTTCAGGAACGTTTTGCACATGTAGAACGTCTGGATCTAAATAAAGGGTTTGAGATACTATTTGCTCAAAATCCATTGACTTAATACTATCTTTTTGGTAGTATTATAAATTGCATAAATGTTAAATGATACGATGGGAAAGAATGCCCATTTTTGTGTCATTTATATATGAAAGGAAGGCGTATATGGAGAAAAAACAGAATTACCGCGTTGTCGAATTCGGTAAAAAAGCTAAACGCCGCGATTACTCAAAAGTTAGTGGAAGCTTAGAACTTCCTAACTTAGTTGAAATTCAAACCGATTCTTTTGATTGGTTTAAACGCGAGGGTATTCGTGAAGTATTTGAAGAAATTTATCCTGTAACCAACTATACAGGGAACATTCGTTTAAATTTCTTAAACTATGAATTTCAAGAACCAAAATATTCCGTCAGTGAATGTAAAGAACGAGAAGCTAACTATGCGGCGCCATTAAAAGCGACGATGATGTTAGAAATCACGAACCCAACCACCGGTGAAATAACAGAACGTCATGAAGAAGTCTTCTTGGGTGAATTCCCACTTATGACTGATACAGGAACATTTGTTATAAATGGGGCTGAACGTGTTATCGTTTCCCAAATTGTTCGTTCTCCTGGAGCTTACTATGACTCTTTCTATATGAAGGATAAAGAAGCAAGCTTAAATGAAGTATACAAGAGCGAATTAATTCCAAGTCGTGGTACATGGCTTGAATTTATGACGGCTTACAAAAAAGCAAATAATCCACAAGCTAGTTATTCTGGCGAAAATGTGGGACAAAATACATCAGACTTCCACTTTAATGTGAGTATTGATCGTAAACGTAAAATATTATCTTCCATCCTATTTAAAGCGATTGGTTTCTCTTTAGATATGGAACGTGGTGAAGATGCTTTTGATACGTCTGCGTTCAAAGTCTTCCTACAATCATTAAAACTTCCTGTTAATGAAATTGAAATGGAAGTTGAACCTAGAGAATTCTTAAATCTCTATATTCTACTTTATACTGCGTTCTTTGGTCAGTATCCTGAAGTTGTTAATACGTTAGTATCTGACAAAATCAAAACAACTAAAGAAGCTCTATACGAAATCTATAACAACCAACGTTCAGATGAAATCGCGACTGAAGAAGGTGCGATTAACTTAATGCGTGCAAAATTCTTTGATGTACGTCGTTATGACTTAACTAAAGCAGGACGCTTTAAATTAGGTAAAAAATTAGGTGTTACAAATCGTTTAATCAATAATATCGTTGCACAAGACATCGTTAACTCAAAAGGTCAAGTTGTTATTGCGAAGGGTACTAAGATTGAACGTGAAGAAAAAGCGATCCTAAATGAAATCTTGAATCAAGGTCATCATATGGAAGCATTCCCTTTCAATGCTTTATTCTCCTATCCTGAAAATGCAAAAGTAAGTACAGCTTATCCATTTGCTTTAATCGGTCGAGTATTAGCGATTGAATGTGAAGTAAATGGCGTTACATATGATAAAGGCTTAGTTTTAACATCCAATGATGTCGAAGCTTTAGCATCTGTTTATGAACACATTGAAATCTATGGTGGTATTATTGCGCGTCGTGTTGTTTTAGATAAGAACAATGTTCGTGCAGTGTTGAACTATGGACAACGTTTGTTTGTCTTAGGTCGTATTACTGCGAAGGATCAAGACGTATTTACAAGCAATCAAGAATTATTAGTTGATCGTTACTTACCAAGTGAAGCAGTTGCGAAACTTAAATCAGATCAAGAACAAGCCCTTGTGAATCTAGTTGGTTCAAACAATGGTATTGAAGCTTGGTTGATTGGAGCTGCTGTTCAACAAGTTCTTTGTTACGCTAAGGAAAGTACAGATGTTGTTAAAGTCATCGGTACAGATCCATTAATGACGAAGAAAACTGTAACGATGAGTGATATGATCGCTTCATTTGATTACTTACTCAATCTTGATGATGGAGTGGGTGAAACAGATGATATTGACCAATTAGGTAATCGTCGTATTCGTACTGTTGGAGAACTTATCCAAAATCAATTCCGTATTGGACTATCTCGTATGGAAAGAGTTGTTAAGGAAAGAATGTCGATTACTGACAATACAAACTTAACACCGAAGAACTTAACGAATATCCGTCCATTAACTGCGGCTATAAAAGAATTCTTCTCATCATCTCAATTATCACAGTTCATGGATCAAACGAACCCATTGGCTGAATTAACCAATAAACGTCGTATCTCAGCTCTAGGACCTGGTGGTCTTACTCGTGAACGCGCTGGCTTTGAAGTCCGTGACGTACATGCATCCCACTATGGCCGTATCTGTCCAATTGAAACACCAGAAGGACCAAACATTGGTTTGATCTCTAACTTAACTTCTTATGGTCGTGTTAATGAATATGGATTTATCCAAACACCATACCGTGTAGTTAATAAAGATGGAACCGTTGATGAAAAAGTACTTTACTTATCCTCTGACGATGAAATGGATTACTACATTGCGCAAGCAAATGAAGTTATCGACGGGAAATTAGCTCATGATGAAGTTGTCGTACGTTATAAGGGAGACCACATTCTTGCGAAGAAAGAAATGGTTGAACTAGCGGACGTTTCACCTAAGCAAATTGTATCTGTTGCGACAGCATGTATTCCTTACTTAGAAAACGATGATGCGTCTCGTGCCCTAATGGGAGCGAACATGCAACGTCAAGCAATTCCTCTATTACGTCCTAATTCACCATATGTTGGTACGGGTATTGAACACCGTATTGCATCTGACTCAGGTTCAGCAGTTATCGCAACTCAACAAGGTCTAGTAACTTATGTTGATGCGAATAAGATTGTGACGATGGGTGATTTAGGTGAAAAAGTCTATGCTCTACAAAAATTTAAACGTTCTAACCAAGGAACATGTATCAACCAAAAACCTCTTGTACAAAAAGGCGAAATGGTAGATCGTGGGGATGTCTTAGCGGACGGACCTGCTATGCAAAATGGTGAGTTGGCTTTAGGTCAAAACGTTAAAATAGCATTTATGACATGGTATGGCTATAACTATGAAGATGCGGTCATCATGTCAGAACGTCTCGTTAAAGAAGATGTTTACACATCAATCCATATTGAAGAATATGACATTGAAGTACGCGATACTAAATTAGGAGCAGAAGAAATCACTCGTGATATTCCAAACGTTTCTCAAGATGCATGCCGTCATTTAGATGCACGCGGTATCGTTATGATTGGGGCAGAAGTTAAAGAAGGCGATATCCTAGTTGGTAAAGTTACACCTAAGGGACAAAGCGAAATTTCTCCAGAAGAAAAATTATTATTAGCAATCTTCGGTGATAAATCACGTGAAGTTCGTGACAACTCACTTAAAGTTCCTCATGGTGGTAGTGGTATTGTTCAATCTGTTCGTATTTTCAAACGTTCAGAAGGACATGATTTACCTCCTGGAGTGAATGAAGTTGTAAAAGTTTATATCGTTCAAAAACGTAAGATCTCCGAAGGGGATAAGATGGCAGGACGTCATGGTAATAAAGGGGTTATCTCTAAGATTTTACCAGTGGAAGATATGCCATTCCTACCTGATGGATCACAAGTTGATATCATGTTAAACCCATTCGGCGTTCCATCTCGTATGAACATCGGACAAGTACTTGAAATTCACTTAGGTTTAGCAGCTGAGAAATTAGGTGTTAAATTCGCGACTCCAGTCTTTGACGGTATTAACAATGAAGATTTAAAAGACATTCTACGTGAAGCTGAAATGAGTGAAGATGGTAAGACTACTCTGTTTGATGGTCGTACTGGTGAAGCATTCGATGAACGTATTTCTGTAGGGGTCATGTATATGATCAAGTTAGCCCACATGGTTGACGATAAATTGCATGCACGTGCAACAGGTCCTTATTCTCTAGTAACGCAACAACCTTTAGGTGGTAAAGCACAAAATGGTGGACAACGTTTCGGGGAAATGGAAGTTTGGGCACTTGAAGCATATGGTGCTGCGCATACATTACAAGAAATCTTAACCATTAAATCTGATGATATCATGGGTCGTACTAAGACGTATGAAGCCATCATTAAGGGAAAAGATATTCCTGAACCTGGAGTTCCAGAATCATTCAGAGTTCTAAAACATGAATTAAACGCTTTAGGTATCGATGTACGTCTTCTTGATGAACAAGGGGATGAAGTTGGTATGAAGAAGATTGAAGTAGAAGATGCGGTTGCGGTCAATCCTGATGAAGAGATTGAAGCAGTTGCGGATCTACAAAATGATGAAGAATTTATCGCTGAGGCCGCGATCGTCGGAGCCGATGATTACGAAGACCTTGGCGAAGAAGAATAGGAGGAGACCGGCATGAGTATAAACAATTTTGCTGCGATTCAGATTGGATTAGCCTCTCCTGAATTAATTCGTGAATGGTCCCATGGTGAAGTTAAGAAACCAGAAACCATTAACTATCGTTCACAAAAACCTGAACGTGATGGTTTATTCTGCGAACGTATCTTCGGACCTTCCAAGGACTGGGAATGCTACTGTGGAAAATATAAGAAAGTGCGCTACAAAGGGGTTGTTTGTGACCGTTGTGGAGTTGAAGTAACGAAATCATCTGTACGTCGTGAACGTATGGGTCATATTGAACTTGCTGCACCTGTTGCACATATCTGGTATTTACGTGGTATTCCTTCACGTATGAGTTTACTTTTAGGTATTACACCTAAGAACTTAGAAGAAGTAGTATATTTCGTTTCATGGGTTGTTACTGACTCAGGAAATACACCACTTCAATTCAAACAAATTTTATCCGAACAAGAATACCGTAACTTCTCACGTCGTTACGGATACGGTTCATTCACAGCGAAAACTGGGGCTGAAGCGGTTAAAGAACTTCTTGAACGTGTTGATCTTGAAAAAGAACATAAAGCAGTTATTGAAGATTTAAGAGAAGCACAAGGCGACAAACGTAAGAAATTAATCAAACGTTTAGAAACCATTGATGCATTCAGAAACTCACATAACCAACCGGAATGGATGGTATTAACCATGCTTCCAGTTATTCCACCAGATTTACGTCCAATGTTGCAGTTGGATGGTGGACGTTTCGCAACAAGTGATTTAAATGACTTATACCGTCGTGTAATCACTCGTAATAATCGTTTACGTAAACTCATTGATATGGGTACACCTGCGATTATCGTACAAAACGAAAAACGTATGTTACAAGAAGCAGTTGATGCATTGATTGACAATGGACGTCGTTCAAAACCTATTTCAGGGGCTGGCGGTCGTGCATTAAAATCCTTGTCTCATAGCTTAAAAGGTAAACAAGGTCGTTTCCGTCAAAACTTACTTGGAAAACGTGTTGACTTCTCCGGACGTTCCGTTATCGCCGTTGGACCAGATTTAAAGATGTTCCAATGTGGTATTCCACGTGAAATGGCTATCCAATTATTCAAACCTTTCGTTATTAACGAAATCGTAAACCGTGGTATTTCATCAAATCCTAAGAGTGCTGAGAAATTGATTGAACGTCAAGATCCACGCGTTTGGGACGTTGTTGAAGCAGTTATTCAAAACCACCCAGTATTACTAAACCGTGCGCCTACTCTTCATAGACTTGGTATCCAAGCATTTATGCCAAAACTAGTTGAAGGACGTGCAATTCGTCTACACCCACTTGTTACTCCAGCGTTCAATGCGGACTTTGATGGTGACCAAATGGCGGTACACGTACCACTTTCTGAATCAGCACGTGCTGAAGCTGAAGTGTTGATGTTAGGTTCCAATAACATTCTTGGTCCTAAAGATGGTAAGCCTATCGTTACACCATCCCAAGACATGGTTATGGGTAACTTCTACTTAAACATGGAAGAAAAAGCATCTGAATACTATGAAAAAGCATTAATTCTTGAAGCACTTGGTGATAAAGAAGCAGCTAAGATGTGGCATTTATTCGGTGAGAATGAAGGTCATGTATTCCGTGATATCAATGAAGCAGTAATTGCTTATGAAAATAAGCACATTCACTTGCATACTCGTATCGCAGTTAAAGCAAGCACATTACACAAAGATGCATTTACAGAAGCACAAAATAAATCATACTTAATCACAACTGTTGGTAAGTTAATTTTCAATGAAATGTTCCCAAGTGATTTCCCATACTTAAATGAAGTCACGAAAGAAAACTTTGTCGCAACACCTGATCGTTATTTCTTAGCGCAAGGTCAAAATGTCAAAGATTACGTTGCACAATTACCAATCAGTAAAGACTATAAGAAGAAAGACTTAGGAACAATTATCTCCGAAGTATTCAATCGTTATGGAACATCCCAAACATCAATTATCTTAGATAAGATTAAAGACAATGGATTTAAGTACTCTACGATTGCTGGTATGACCGTTGCGTTAAGTGACATCGTTGTATCACCAAATACTGCGAACTTTGTAGAACAAGGTAAGATTCAAGAATCTCGTTTAATGGAATTACGCCAACGTGGACGTCTAACGCCTCGTGAGTGGGAACGCCATGTAACGCTATTATGGGATCGTATCAAATCAGAAATTGGAAAAGACTTGGAAGCCCATTTACCTCGTAAGAATCCAATCAACATGATGAAAACATCTGGTGCGCGTGGTAATGCGTCTCACTTTACGCAATTAGCGGGTACTCGTGGATTGATGGGTAAACCATTCAAAGCGGCTACAAGTGGTGATGTACTACAACAATACGAATCAGAAGATGTTACTAAGAACAAAGAACCTCTAATCGATAAAGTTACTGACTTAATCGAATGGGGCGTACTTGATTACTTGATTCCAAGTGATGATATTGAAAAGATTAAAACAATTGAAGATCATGCTCAACGTGCGGAATTCATTCGCAGTGTTGGGGATAGTATCGTCGATCGTAAGAAAAAAGAAGGCTTAGATGATATCTTGCGTAAAGCAACATCTTCTTGGCAAAAACAAAGCTTAATTCTCGATTTATTGAAAGAAGAATCCAAGGAAATCTTTGGTGAATTACACGCTAACGAAATCAAAACGTTAAAAACAATTAAAGACTTGAAAGAACGCTCAGAAGTTCTAAAAGCACTTGCTCGTCGCTTAGTTGAAGAAAACCGAGTAACGGAAGAAACCTTGCATAAAGCTGAAATCTCTCGTCAATTACGCGTAACAGTAATGGAATTATTGAACAAAGAATCTGAAATGATTGTAGATTTACTTACTCCAGATCAGAAGTTAGAACTTCAATCCATTAATCGTACAAAGAACCATGAAGCATTGCGTAACTTCGCATTAGAATTAATGAATGACAATTCATTGAATCTAAAACGCGTTCAACAAGCGCATATGTTATTACTTGTTCCTGAATTTATTAAGAAGCACCTTGAAAAAGAAAGTAGCTTCATTAAGAATATGACTTCTGCTAGAGATATTGATTCACTACGTCTAAAACGTACGAATAAAGATGAGTACATTAATGTATTGTCTGAACACTTAGTTGATGAAAACCGTGTATCAATGTCTATGTTACAAAAACTTGAAAGTGATATCCGTAAGGAAAAATCTTCCTTGTTGGCTGAACATTTATCTTTAGCAACTCCTGAAATCGTCGATTTACTTAGTGATGATGATAAGATTATTCTTAAAAACATCAAAGGTAAGAAACAACGTTCAGAAGAATTAAAACCACTAGTTGAAAGCTTAATGAATGATCTTCGTCTAGACGATGAATTATTACAAAAAGCTGAATTACGTAAAGTAATTATCGAAGGACTCAAGAACCAAGACGATTTCATCATTGAATTACTCAGTGCTGAAGAAGTTATTGCGTTGAATGAACACAAAGATAAGAAACTTAAAGCTGATTCATTCAAACATATCAGTGATTCTGTCATTGAGGATGGACGTTTCACACAAGTTCAATTAGAAGAATATTCAACCCTAAAATCAATGGTAGCTAAGACTGTTAGTTACTTAGAAGAAGGGGCTAAAGAAGTCTTGTCAATTGTTGAAGAAACATATGAATTAGACCAATTAGAACGTAAACAATTCCCAATTATCGCTTTAGAGTTAATTAAAGCAAATCGTATTGATCAAGACTTCTTAGATCGATTAGATACTAAGAAATTAATCATCGAAATGTTAATCTCTGATGCGGCAGAAATCCGTAGTGCATTAACTGGAATTCAAGCTGAAATTTTGATTGAATCAAAAGGTAAGAATCTTGAACTAATCCGTGGTGTTGCGGAAAATCTAATCGCAGAAAATAAAGTTTCAGAAGAACATATTACAAAATGGCAACGTCGTGAATTAATTTCTAAGACACGTAAGTTGATCCAATCTGATTCTGAGAAGATTCTTCAACACTTAAATGCTGAAGAGTTGAAACAATTAAAAGAAAACAATGCAGATCTCGAAAAATCATACATTGATTTAGCGAAGAAACTCGTTGATTCGAACAAAATTTCATACAAACGTTTCTTAGAAGTTAAAGATAACGAAGTATCCTATACACCTGAATCAGTTGGAACTGAAGTCAGAGATGCCGTTAAGGTTGAAGCATTACGTGAACGTAAATATGCGACATCCATATTCGAAGTCCCTATCTATTCTTCTTTCCGTAAAGGTCTAAACGTGTCTGAGTTCTTTATCTCTACACACGGTGTGCGTAAAGGTTTAACCGATACTGCATTGAAGACTGCTGAATCTGGTTACTTAACACGTCGTCTCGTTGACGTTGCGCAAGATGTTCTAATTTCTGAAGAGGATTGTGGAACCGATCGTGCATACGTTATGGAAGACATCGTAGATCGTAAGACAAACTCAGTTATTGAAAGCTTATTTGATCGTCTAACAGGACGTTATGTAAAAGAAGATGTTATTGATCCTAAGACAAACGAAGTTATCATCGAAAGTGATGAAATCATTACCGATGATATCGCTCGTCGTATTGTGGAAGCTGGCATCAAACAAGTCTTAATCCGTACGGTGTTCAGTTGTGAATCCATCTACGGTGTATGTAAGAAATGTTACGGACGTAACATGGCAACAGGTAAAGAAGTTGAAGTTGGTGAAGCAATTGGTATTATGGCTGCTCAATCTATTGGGGAACCAGGTACTCAGTTAACCATGCGTACCTTCCATACTGGTGGGGTTGCGGCTGCTGAAGGGGGAGATATTACACAAGGTTTACCTCGTGTTGAAGAACTCTTTGAAGCACGTCGTCCTAAGAAACCTGCGCTATTATCGAAGATTTCTGGAACTGTTACTACGATTGAAGGGGTTGACCCGAATATCTATTCTTACTTACTATCCGTTGTTAACGCAGAAGAACTTAAGTTTAAGAAGATCCGTGACTTAGAATCATTCAAGACAATTGAAGGTTCTGAAGAAACACGTGGTAATAAAGACTTACTAATGCGTATCGTTGTAACAAACGAAAAGGAAAGTGTTGAACACTTCGCATCCTTGACGCAACATATCAGACCATGGATTAAAGTGGGTACTGTTATTGAAGCAGGGGATAAATTAACCGAAGATCATATCGATCCAAAAGAACTTCTTGAAGTAGGTGGCGTACACAGTGTACAAAATTACATCATGAAGGAAGTTAAAAAAGTTTACCAAAGTCAAGGGATTGAAATCTCTGACAAACATATTGAAGTTATGATTAAGCAAATGTTACGTAAAGTTGTAGTGACTGATGGACGCGATACACACTTAAGTGCTGGTGTTCAATTGAGCTTACCAAACATTACAAACATTAATAAGAAAGTCTTATTGAGCGGTAAACGTCCTGCAACCTTCAAACCTGTCTTGTTAGGTATTTCGAAATCATCCGTTGAAACAGATTCATTCTTATCCGCAGCGTCCTTCCAAGAAACAACTAAAGTCTTAACTGATGCGTCAATTAAGGGTAAAGTGGATCACTTGTTAGGTCTTAAGGAAAACGTAATTATTGGTAAATTAATACCAGCAGGTACGGGTTCGCATACAAGTCGTGAAAGTACCGTTACAATTACTGCAATGGCTGCCGCGATGAAAGAAAAACGCGATGAAGTGAATCGTAGATTACAAGAAGAATTAACCCTTCCACCTGAAATGACTCGGGATGGTAAGGAAGAAGAAGCTGATTATTAAGATACGTTAGAATTTCTAGCGTATCTTGCTAGATTTTATTGACAAGTATTTAAAAACGATTTATTATGTATAAGCTTATGAAATGACATTTTCCGAAAGGAAAATATCATTTTAGTGAAAAGTTAGGCACACCCGGAAGTGTGTGCAATAAAAGAAAGGAGTAGCGTATGCCTACAATTAACCAATTGGTCAGCCAAGGTCGTGTTGATAAAACGTACAAATCAAAGTCTCCAGCATTAAACAGAGGCTTAAATACATTACAACGTCGCCCAACTGACATTTCATCCCCTCAAAAGAGAGGTGTTTGTACACGTGTTGGTACGATGACACCAAAGAAACCAAACTCAGCATTACGTAAGTATGCTCGTGTTCGCTTAAGTAACGGAATGGAAGTAACAGCTTATATTCCAGGAATCGGACACAATCTACAAGAACACAGCGTCGTTTTAATCAGAGGGGGTCGTGTAAAAGACTTACCTGGGGTTCGTTACCACATTATCCGTGGAACACTCGACTGTGCTGGAGTTGCTAGTCGTAAACAAAGTCGTTCGCTTTATGGCGCTAAGCGTCCTAAAGCTGGGAAGTAAGGAGGTCAAATCTAATGCCAAGAAAAGGTTATATAGCTAAACGAGATGTATTAATTGATCCAATTTACAACTCAAAACTTGTTACTCGTTTGATTAACAAGATTATGATTGATGGTAAACGTGGTATTGCACAAACAATCTTATACGATGCATTCGATTTGATTGAAGCAAAAACTGGACGTAACCCAATGGAAGTGTTTGAACAAGCACTTTCAAATATTATGCCTATGTTAGAACTAAAAGCACGTCGTGTTGGTGGATCTAACTACCAAGTACCAGTAGAAGTAACAGCTGAAAGACGTTTAACTTTAGGGTTACGTTGGTTAGTGAACTATGCTCGTCTTCGTAACGAAAAAACAATGGAACAACGCTTAGCAAACGAAATTGCGGATGCAGCGAATGGAACAGGTGCTTCTGTTAAGAAACGTGATGATGTTCATAGAATGGCTGAAGCGAATAAAGCATTTGCACATTACCGTTGGTAAGATGCAGAGCTTAACTAACTAGGAAAGGAGGCTACTCACACATGGCACGTGATTATTCATTAGCGAATACTCGTAATATTGGGATTATGGCGCATATTGATGCAGGTAAAACTACAACAACTGAGCGTATTCTCTTTTATACCGGGAAAACACATAAAATTGGTGAGGTTCATGATGGTGCAGCTACCATGGACTGGATGGCCCAAGAACAAGAACGCGGGATTACCATTACCTCTGCAGCAACTACTGCCGCATGGAATGGCCATCGCATCAATATCATCGATACCCCAGGTCACGTTGACTTCACAGTTGAAGTTGAACGTTCACTTCGTGTATTAGATGGAGCTGTAACTGTATTAGATGGTAAGTCAGGTGTTGAACCTCAAACAGAAACTGTTTGGAGACAAGCTACTAAATATGGTGTACCTCGTATCGTATTCGTAAACAAATTGGATGCGACAGGTGCAGATTTCTATATGTCATACAGATCTTTATTAACTCGATTAGCTGCGAAAGCTGCTCCAATCCAATTACCTATCGGAGTTGAAAACTACTTTGATGGTCTAGTTGATATTGTTGAGCGTAAAGCACGTATCTTCTCAGGTGTTAAAGAGAAAGATGATACATTCACTGAAATTCCTGCTGAAATGAAGGAAGAAGTTGAAAACTACCGTAATGCATTAATTGAAATGGTTGCGGACTTCGATGACGAACTTATGATGAAGGTTTTAGAAGGTGAAGAACCTACAGTTGCAGAAATTAAGTCTGCAATTCGTAAAGCAACAATTACTGGTGATTTCCACCCTGTATTATGTGGCGCAGCATATAAGAATAAGGGCGTAACCGCAATGCTTGATGCAGTTGTGGATTACCTACCTTCTCCTCTTGATGTTCCAGCTATTACAGGTCTTACAATGGATGGTGAAGCAGATGTTCGTCACAGTGACGATAGCGAACCATTCTCAGCTCTAGCTTTCAAAGTTATGACTGACCCATTTGTTGGACGCTTAACTTATTTCCGTGTTTATTCAGGAACAATTACTTCCGGCTCATACGTGTTTAACTCAACAAAAGATACACGCGAACGTTTCGGACGTTTAATGCAAATGCATGCGAACCACCGTGCTGAAATCGAACAAGTTTACTCTGGCGATATCGCAGCTGCTGTTGGTTTAAAAAACACTACAACGGGTGATACTCTTTGTGAAGAAAAACATGCAATTATATTGGAATCAATGACATTCCCAGAACCTGTTATCAACATCGCAATTGAACCAAAATCAAAAGGCGATCAAGATAAGATGGGCTTAGCGTTGAGCAAGTTGGCTGAAGAAGATCCAACTTTCAAGACATATACCGATCAAGAGACTGGGCAAACGATTATCGCTGGTATGGGTGAATTACACTTAGACATTATTGTTGACCGTATGAGACGTGAATTCAAGGTAGAAGCTAACGTGGGTGCTCCTCAAGTTGCTTACCGTGAAACGATTCGTGCAGCAGCAGAATGTGAAGGTAAGTTCGTTCGTCAATCCGGTGGTCGTGGACAATACGGTCACGTTTGGGTTAGATTTGAACCAAACGAAAAAGGTAAAGGCTTTACATTCGTTGATGGTATTGTGGGTGGAACTGTTCCTCGTGAATATATCAAACCTACAATGGAAGGTATCGAAGCATCATTAAGCAACGGCTTAATCGCTGGATATCCTGTAATTGACGTTAAGGCTACCTTATTCGATGGATCATACCATGATGTCGACTCCAATGAAATGGCGTTTAAAGTTGCGGGATCATTAGCGTTTAAACAAGCTGCTACAAAATGTAACCCTGTACTATTAGAACCAATCATGTCAGTTGAAGTCACAGCACCAAACGAATACTTAGGTTCAGTTATGGGTGACATCTCAAGTCGTCGTGGAACAATTAAAGATCAAGAAGAACGTGGAAATGCGATTATCGTAAAATCCGAAGTACCACTTTCAGAAATGTTCGGTTATGCGACTGACCTACGCTCCTTTACTCAAGGCCGCGGTACTTATGCAATGACATTTGATCATTACACTGAAGTTCCAAAGTCTATTGCGGAAAAGGTTGCTAAAAAGAATGCCAAAGATAACTAATCCTTGATTTATAAGGTGGATTGGCATAAAATAGAATTGCATTTTAACAATAACCAATTAGGAGGAAAATAAGCATTATGGCAAAAGAAAAATTTGACCGATCAAAACCGCACGTAAATATTGGTACCATTGGACACGTTGACCATGGTAAAACTACTTTAACGGCTGCGATCACACACTACTTGGCTAAGTCCGGTGGTGCTAAAGTTATGGCATACGACCAAATCGATGGAGCACCTGAAGAAAAAGCTCGTGGTATTACTATTAATACAGCTCACGTTGAATACCAAACACCTGCACGTCACTACGCACACGTAGACTGCCCAGGCCACGCTGACTATGTCAAGAACATGATCACTGGTGCTGCTCAAATGGACGGCGCAATCTTAGTTGTTGCTGCAACTGACGGACCAATGCCTCAAACTCGCGAACACATCTTGTTGGCTCACCAAGTAGGTGTACCACACATGGTTGTATTCTTGAACAAATGCGACATGGTTGATGATGAAGAATTAATCGACTTAGTTGAAATGGAAGTTCGTGAACTTCTTTCAGCTAACGGATTCGATGGAGATAACGCTCCTGTTATTCGTGGTTCTGCTCTTAAGGGCGGTGAAGGCGATCCTAAATGGGAACCTAAACTACAAGAACTTATGGATGCTGTTGATGCATACATTCCTAACCCAGTTCGTGAAACAGACAAACCTTTCTTAATGAGCGTCGAAGACGTATTCACAATTACAGGTCGTGGTACTGTTGCTACAGGACGTGTTGAACGTGGTATGTTAAAACTAGGTGAAGAAGTTGAAATCGTTGGTTTACATGACACTAAGAAAACTGTTGTTACAGGTATCGAAATGTTCCGTAAATTGTTAGACTTCGCTTCAGCTGGTGACAACATTGGTGCATTACTTCGTGGTGTTAACCGTGATGAAATCGAACGTGGACAAGTTTTAGCTAAAATCGGTTCCGTTAAACCTCATACAGTATTCAAAGCACAAGTTTACGTACTAAGTAAAGAAGAAGGAGGACGTCATACACCATTCGTGGCTAACTACCGTCCACAATTCTACTTCCGTACTACAGACGTTACTGGTGTTATCAAACTACCTGAAGGCGTTGAAATGGTTATGCCAGGCGACAACGTTGAAATGGAAGTTACATTGATCGCTCCAATCGCTGTTGAACAAGGTACTACTTTCTCAATTCGTGAAGGTGGCCGTACAGTAGGCGCTGGAAACGTTGTTTCCATCGTTGCTTAATTAATGAATTAAAGCCAGATTTTCTGGCTTTTTTTATATCTATTTTAAGATTAAGAACTTTCTTAATCTTTTTTATTTACATTCTACAATAATTGTATATAATAAATATCAAGTGATATATATCAAATGATATTTAAGGAAATGAAATGCCACCGAAAATAAAAGTAACAGAAGAACAAATCATACAAGCCGCGTTAAAGTTAACTCGATTAAGTGGAATAGAATCAGTTAATGCTCGAGCTATAGCGAAAGAACTCAATTGTTCAATTCAACCAATCTTCAAGAATTTTGAGACGATGGGTAGTTTGAAAAAACACTTAAACGATAAAGCTCAATCAATTTATGATGAATATACTCAAAAGGGGATGGAAAGCAATCCAAATCCATTTCTTGGGATAGGGTTAGGATATATTAAATTTGCACAAGAAGAGAAGAACTTATTTAAATTACTCTTTATGACTAATGAATTTAAACAGACAGGTTTAATTCAGTTAATCAAAGATGATGAGAATCAAGAAATAGTGACACTCGTATCTCAGATCAGTGGATTAAATATGCATAAAGCTGAACAACTATTTATAGATATTTGGCTAACAACGCATGGGATCGCATCGATGATAGCGACAAATGATCTGGAACTAACGGTAACAGAGATTACTAAAATATTAATTGACGCATTTTCTGGATTCAAATATCAACTACAAAATGAGGGGGAAACATTATGAATCGATTATTAAAGAAGAACGCTATCTTACATGCCATTGCTTGGATTGGAATCTATATTGGGTGTGTAAATGTATTCGATATTATGTCTGAATCTGTGGGTGTACTTAATCTTATTACAAGTCTTGGTTTAAGTGGTTTATCTATATTGTTAGTACTATACTTAAAAAAGCAGAATAAATTGGATGAATTAGGTTTAAAACATGTTAATAAATTGGACTACAAAAAAATGTTATATTTCATACCTTTAGTAATACTAGCGATTAGTCAATTTACAGGAAAATTAAATACCAGCATAGAACTAAATCAGATAGTAATATTTGGATTACTTATGATTAACGTTGGGTTTATTGAAGAAGTTATATTCAGAGGATTACTATTTAAAGCAATCAAAGATAAGTCGGGATTTGTAAGAGCAATTCTTATATCTGGGATAACATTTGGCTTAGGGCATATTGTAAATCTGATGCGAGGAATGGCTGTCGAGAATCAAGTTGAACAAATCATATTAGCGATTGTAATAGGGATACTACTTGCGTTGATTGTTGAAATTACACAAAGTTTAATTCCTGGAATAATCTTTCATATTCTATTTAACTTTAGTTCCACAATAATGGTGTTTGAAACAAAATCAGAGTTCTATTTATTAATTTCAATACTAGTGATATCAATTGGATATTCCCTATATTTATATCAAACGCAATTAAGTAAAAGTTTAAACCTCGTAATTAGTAAATAACCATATAAAAGATTGTCTTGCGACAATCTATTTTTTTATTTTGTTCGATATAACAAGTGCTAATCGTTTGATGCCTTCTTCAATATTTTCAGTCGATGCATTTGAGAAATTTAATCTAAAAGCATTCGTATTTTGTTTATTTACATAAAATGGATCACCAGGCACAAACACAACTTTTTCTATAACTGCTTCATAGAATAAGTCCAAAGATGATACATCATCAGGCAATACGACCCATAGGAACATTCCGCCATTTGAAGGATATACTTTAACATTTTCTGGGAAATACTTGTCGATGGCACCTAACATTTGAGTCTGTTTAGAATGATACATTGAACGTGTTCGATTAAGATGTTCATCATAATCATTATCCAATAGATATTGATAGATGATACGTTGATCCAAATAACTACTATGTAAATCAGATGCTTCTTTGCATGTGAATAACTTCTTATGAATCTCTTTTGGAGCACATACCCAACCTAAGCGTAAGCCAGGAGAGATTGTTTTTGAAAAACTACCCATTAATAATACTTGATTTGGAATAAGAGATTTTAAATGAGTACGCTTATCATCTGTAAAATAGATTTCACCATACGGATCATCTTCAATGACTATCACATTAAAACGTTTAACTATATCCGCAAATAACTTACGATTCGCTTCAGAATAGGAAACTCCACTTGGATTTTGGAAGTTTGGAATAACATAAATTAACTTTGGGTTATATTGAATTAACTTTTGTTCAAGATCTTCACAATCAATTCCATTCTCGTGTAATTCAACAGTTAGGAAATCTGCTTCATAACTACCAAATGTTTGAAGTGCTCCAAGATAGGAAGGTTCTTCAACAATCACAGTATCATTTGGATCGATAAATGTTTTTGAGATAAAATCGAGGGCTTGTTGGGATCCGGAAGTAATTAGTATTTCTTCATACGGTATATCAAGATTATATAAAGTCTTATATCGATTCGAGATAAATTGACGTAATGGTTTATATCCTTCGGTTTGGGAGTATTGTAAAACAGACTTACCATCTAACTCGAAAACCTTATTTGATGCTTGTTTAAGTTGTTCAACTGGAAATGATTCTGGATTTGGAAAACCACCAGAAAATGAAATCATTTCTTTATCTTGTAGGTACTTAAAAATCTCAACAATAAATGAATCTTCAACACTACTCGATCTTTTTGCGAAACGATATTCCATGGCTTACCCCTTTTTTATTGTTCAATTAAACCATACTTATGATACACAAACAATATTTACAGAAAATTTTCAGAAAGAAAATGTTGAATAATTGTGGGGCTTGCTCTAGAATAGAGCTAATCTTGGAGAATATATGAAAAAAACACTTACGTATAAACTATTTGAAAACCATTTGCGTGCAGGGACATTAACCCCTGGGCAAGAAATAAGATTACAAGTTAATCAAACCTTAACTCAGGATACGACAGGTACTATGGCGTACTTACAATTTTTAGCGATGGATGTTGATAAAGTGAAGACAGATTGTAGTGTAGCCTACATTGATCACAATATGTTACAGACTGGATTTGAAAATGCGGATGATCATGCTTTTATTCAATCTGTTGCGCAGAAACATGGAATTATATTTAGTAAACCTGGAGCAGGTATTTGTCATCAGGTTCATTTAGAACGATTTGCTAAACCAGGCACAATCCTTTTAGGTTCAGACAGTCATACTCCAACTGCGGGTGGATTAGGTGCGATAGCGATAGGTATGGGTGGTTTGGATGTTGCGGTCGCAATGGCAACTGGGATGACAACAATCATTATGCCTAAAGTTTATAATATTAAACTTGTAAACAAACCAAACGCAATCATAAATGGTAAAGACATTATTCTTAAAGTATTACAAACTCTAAGTGTTACAGGTGGCGTTGGATTTGTGATGGAATATACAGGCGATGGATTAAAGTATTTAAGTGTAACGGATCGCGCTACCATTTGTAATATGGGGGCAGAACTCGGAGCCACAACTTCAATCTTCCCTAGTGATAAAAACACATACCATTATCTATCCCAACAAGGACGTGCAGAAGATTATCTTGAATTGTCGGCAGATGATGAAGCGGAATATGATTATACATTAACCATCGATTTAAGCGAGTTAAAACCAATGGTTGCGCAACCACATATGCCAGATAATGTGGTAGAAGTTAAAGCTGTTCAAGGTTTGAAAGTTGATCAAGTTGCGGTAGGTAGTTGCACAAACTCATCCTATACAGACATGATGAAAGTTGTCTCAATCTTAAAAGGTAAAACAATTCATCCGGATGTTAGTTTAGTTATTTCTCCAGGTTCCGCAAATATTTTACGATTACTATCCGAAAATGGTGGTTTATCCACCTTAATCTCTGCGGGAGCTCGTATTCTTGAATCTTCTTGTGGGCCATGTATTGGGATGGGACAAGCGCCACGTTCGAATGGAATATCTGTACGCTCATTCAATCGTAACTTTAAAGGTCGCTCAGGTACCGCCAATGCACAAGTGTATTTAGTATCTCCAGAAACAGCTGCCGCATCTGCGCTTATGGGAGTATTGACCGATCCAAGCGATTTGAACCTAAGCTTTGATATACAAGAACCAGAATCATTTGGTAAAGTAGACGGATACTTTATTTATCCAAGTGATAACCCATCATCAATTGAAATCGCATTAGGTCCAAACATTCAACCATTCCCAAAGGCGAACGCATTAGTCGACACATTTACAAATAATGTCGTACTTATCACAAAAGATAATGTGACAACAGATGATATTGTCCCATCTTATGCTAAACTCTTACCATATCGTTCAAATATCCCTTATTTAGCAGATTATTGTTTCCACGGTGTCGATACAGAATTTGTGAATAGAGTTAAAGAATTAAAAGGTGGAATCATTATTGGTGGAGAAAACTATGGTCAAGGTTCTTCACGTGAACATGCGGCGCTTATTCCCTTATATCTAGGAATTAAAGCAGTTTTAGCAAAGAGCTATGCACGAATCCATCGATCTAACTTAATCAATGTTGGGATTTTACCACTTGTAATTGAATCAACTGATTTTGATTTAAGCGATGAACTTGTATTTAGTAATCTCTTAGAACATGTTCAAAAAGATGAAAACTTTACTGTATTTAATAAGACAAAAAACAAAGATATCGTAGTTAAGCTAAACGCGACTCCTAGAGAACGTGAAATCTTAATCAAAGGAGGTTATCTTAACTATGCAAAATCATTATCGTGATGAGATTGTAGTTACGCTGATTCCAGGCGATGGCATTGGACCTGAAATAACTCAAGCAACTAAAGAAGTGATTCATGCGTTAGATGTAAACATTAAATGGGAAGAACATAATGCAGGACTTGCAGTCTATCAAACAAAAGGAATACTTGTTCCAGAAGAAATCTATACAAGTTTTGAAAAGAATAAAGTTGCGCTAAAAGGTCCAATCACAACACCGATTGGGACGGGTTTTCGCAGTATCAATGTTGAATTACGTAAACGTTATGACTTATTTGCCTGTGTACGACCAATTCAATCCGTAGGCAAAGTACCAAGTCATTATCATAATATTGATATTGTACTATTTAGAGAAAACACTGAAGACCTATATATGGGGTTAGAAGAAAAGATAAGTGATGATGAAGCACGCAGTATAAAAGTAATAACTCGACCTGCAAGTAAAAGAATCGCTCTAGCCGCATTTGATTATGCCATCCAACATAATCGTAAGAAAGTAACTGTTGTCACAAAGGCGAATATTATGAAGTTGAGTGATGGTTTATTCTTGGATACCGTGCGAGATGTCTCAAAATCCTATCCAAGTATCGAGTTTACTGAAATACTCGTTGATAATATGTGCATGCAGATGGTACTAAATCCAAATCAATTTGATGTCATTGTGACTGAGAATCTATATGGAGATATTTTATCTGATTTAGGTGCTGCATTAGTCGGTGGATTGGGCTTTGTGCCAGGCGCTAATATCGGAGTAGATAAAGCTTTGTTTGAGGCAACCCATGGTTCTGCACCAGATATCGCAGGACTAGGTATTGCGAATCCTACCGCAATGTTGTTAAGCGCGAGTTTGATGTTGGATTATCTAAATTATTCCAAAGAAGCTAATTTACTACGATATTCAATCAATAACTTATATCTCGATAAAGCTAATTTCACTAAAGATATTAAAGGTCCATTAGATACTAAAGCATACACACAAAAATTAATAATGATTATCCAAGAATTAAAAGGTGAATTCTATGCGAAAAAATAATGAATTTGATTCCCATTTAGTAGAATGGTCAAAAATCATTGAAGAGAAAAATACGATTGATCCAAAGCTGTACCCTGAACATAACATTAAACGTGGTTTACGTAATGAGAATGGGACAGGGGTTTTAGTTGGAATCACACGTGTAGGATCGGTTATTGGGTATCGTAAAGAAAATGATAAGAAGATACCAATCGAGGGTCAACTCTACTATCGTGGTTATAATCTATTTGATTTAGTCAAAGGATTTCAAGAAGAGAAGCGTTTAGGGTTCGAAGAAACAATCTATCTCTTACTATTTGGTAAATGTCCAAATGCTCAAGAATTAAAAGAATTCAATCAAGCGTTAGAAGACCGTAGAGAACTACCACGTCATTATAAAGAAGATGTTATTCTCAAAATACCAGCACCGAATATAATGAATAAACTTCAACGCACAGTATTAACACTATACTCATATGATGATAATCCTGATGATATCAGTGTTGTGAATGTGCTAAGACAATCCATTGACTTAATAGCTAAACTACCATTACTAGCGGCCTACAGCTATCAGGCAAAACGTCATTACTTTAATCATGATAGCTTAGTTATCCACACCCCAAAGAAGGGGGTTGGAACAGCAGAGAACTTCTTATACTTAATTCGCCCAGATGGTAAAGTAACCCAAGAAGAAGTTGAAATACTTGATTTACTCTTAGTCATCCAAGCTGAACATGGTGGGGGAAATAACTCATCGTTCGCGACACATGTGGTTTCATCTACTGGAACAGATACATATTCCGCCATTGCGACAGCACTTGGTGCGTTGAAAGGTCCAAAACATGGTGGAGCCAACAAGATGGTCGCCGAAATGTTTAGTGATATAAAAGAACATATATCGTTGGATTATACGGAAGAATCATTGAAAGATTACTTAAGAAAGATATTGAAGAAAGAAGCATTTGATAAGAAAGGTTTAATCTACGGATTGGGTCATGCGGTATATACCTTATCAGATCCTAGAACAATCATCATAAAAGAAAAAGCGTATCAATTAGCGCTTCACAAAAATAGGGTTAAAGAGTATAATCTCTATGCGGACATTGAACGTTATGGTTGTGCACTTCTAAATGAAAAAGTGAAGAATGATAACAGTATGGCCGCGAATGTAGATTTCTATGCGGGCTTTGTATTAGATATGTTAAATATCCCTGAAGATTTGTACACACCAGTCTTTGCGATAAGTCGAATTGCGGGTTGGTCAGCACATCGATTAGAGCAGATTTTAGATGATAAAATCATGCGTCCAGCGTATATTACACTGGGCGAAAATCAGTCCTATATTCCACTAAAAAATAGATAGAAAATAAACGAAAAAAGCGAGACAAAAATGTCTTGCTTTTTGTTTGACAGAGCTGTATAATATTGAAGCGCACGCAATGACGTCCGAGGTTACTGACACACTGATAAGCGTTGTCATGATTGGTGAGAAGTCAGAGAATTCAGACTGAGCGATTGGGTTTAACCCTGAGGCGACAAGAAATAGGAGGATTTTCATGGCAAAGAATAGTATTCGTATTCGTCTTAAAGCTTATGAACACAGATCATTAGATGCTGCTACTAAAAAAATTGTAGATGCTGCAAATGACTTTGGTTCAAAGAAAGTTATTGGACCGGTTCCACTACCTACCGAAAAACAAGTAGTTACAGTATTACGCGCGGTTCACAAATATAAAGATTCGCGTGAACAATTCGAAGTTCGTACCCACAAACGTTTAATCGAAATCGTTGGGCCTTCAGCGGCTACAATTGATGCATTAAGTCGTTTAGAATTACCAAGTGGCGTCGATATCGAAATTAAGCTATAGTTAGGAGCTCAAAAATCATGAAAGGACTATTAGGAAGAAAACTCGGTATGACGCAAGTCTTTACTACTGACGGAACATTGATTCCAGTAACAGTATTAGAAGTATTGCCGAATGTCGTTCTTCAGAAGAAAACAAAATTAACAGATGGTTACGTTGCACTTCAATTAGGTTATCAAGATGTATTACCTCAACGTGCTAACAAGCCATTAGTCGGACATGTCGCAAAAGCTAACACAAGCCCTAAAAAATTCATCAGAGAAATTCGTTCGGAAGAAATGAGTCAATATGAAGTAGGTGCCGTGATTAAAGCTGATCTATTCCAAGCAGGAGAGATGGTCGATATTTCAGGCACATCAAAAGGGAAGGGATTCATGGGTGCGGTTTATCGTAATAACCAAACTACAGGTCCTAACTCACACGGTTCAGGATTCCACCGTAGCCCTGGTTCATTAGCAACCATCGGTCGTAATAACGGGATCATTAATAAAGGACGAATCATGGCAGGTCATGAAGGTGCATTATCTACTACAAACCAAAACTTAGAAGTTATTTTGGTAGATACAGATAAGAACGTTCTATTGGTAAAAGGAAATGTTCCTGGAGCAAGACGCGGATTCGTAGTTATTAAATCAACAGTTAAATCAGTTAAATCTGTAAAAGCTAGAGAAATTCTAGTTCGTACAGCTAAAGTAGAAGAAGTTAAGGAGGACTAAGCCATGCCACAAATCACAGTATTAAATCAAGAAGGCAAGGCCCTTCATTCAATTGACCTAGCGGATGTGGTATTCGGTATTGAACCTAACCAACAAGCAATCTTTGACACAGTATTAATGCAAAGAGCTTCCATGCGTCAAGGGACACATGATGTTAAGACACGTCGCGAAGTTCGCGGTGGTGGTCGTAAACCATGGCGTCAAAAAGGAACTGGACGTGCGCGTCAAGGTTCTATCCGTTCTCCACAATGGAGAGGCGGGGGGATTGCATTCGGTCCTACTCCACGTTCATACGCATACCGTATTAACCGTAAAGTAAGACGTTTAGCAGTTCGTTCTGTATTATCAGAAAAATTCATTGAAAATGCGATTGTAGTTGTTGATCAAATCAAATTCGAAGCACCTAAGACAAAGAATTTCTTAAATGTTTACAGTGCTCTAAGTTTAAGCCGTAAGACATTGTTTGTATTCGACGCTAATGAAGACTGGGATAATGTTTATCTATCAATGAGAAACATTCCTGATGCTATCTTCACAACAGTTGAAGGATTGAACATGTTTGACATGATGCGTGCTACAAAGATCGTCTTCACAGAAGCGGCTGTTAAAACCGCTGGGGAGGTATTAGCCTAATGTCTAACGCAAGAGACATCATCGTGCGTCCACTCATTACTGAAAAGACCATGAAATTACAAGATGCAGATAATAAAGTTACATTCGAAGTTGCAAGAGGTTCAAACAAAACTCAAGTTAAAATTGCAATCGAAGAAATCTTCAATGTAAAAGTTGAAAAAGTTAACATTCTTAACTGCCGCCCTAAAGCAAAACGTGTTGGTAAATACGCTGGTACTACAAGTGCTGTACGTAAAGCAATCGTTAAATTAGCTGCTGGACATAAGATTAACTTAATTTAGTTAGTCTTCACACAACGGAAGAAATTACGCTATTTCCGTAAATACCCGCGTAAGGAGGAAACACATGGCGATTAAAAAGTATAAGCCGACCACGCCTGGTCGCCGTGGCATGACAACTTTGGTGTTTGATGAAATTACAACAAACAAACCAGAGCGTTCATTGCTACAATCCCTTGGTAAAGAGGGTGGCCGTAATAACAACGGTCGTATAACAACACGTCACCAAGGTGGCGGTCACAAAAGACTCTATCGTATTATCGATTTCAAACGTAACAAGGACATCATTATTGCTAAAGTAGCAACTATTGAGTACGATCCTAACCGTTCATCAAATATCGCATTATTAAATTACGCAGATGGTGAAAAACGCTACATCTTAGCTCCTAAAGGTTTAACTGTAGGGATGGAAGTTGTAAGTGGAAAAACTACTGACGTTAAAGTTGGGAATGCAATGGAATTGGGCTCAATGCCTGATGGTACTGTCATTCATAACGTAGAATTAAAACCTGGTAAGGGTGGACAGATAGCACGTTCTGCTGGTGTCAGTGCTCAAATCCTAGGTCAAGAAGGTCGTTATTCAATCATTCGCTTAGCGAGTGGTGAAGTACGTCGTATCTTGAGCAATTGCCGTGCAACCGTTGGTGTTGTAGGTAATGAAGACCACAGCTTAGTCAATTATGGTAAAGCTGGTCGTATGCGTTGGTTGGGTGTTCGCCCGACTGTCCGTGGATCAGTAATGAACCCAGTTGACCATCCACACGGTGGTGGTGAAGGTAAGAACCCAATCGGTCATACCGCACCAATGACACCTTGGGGTAAAAAAGCATTGGGTGCTAAAACTCGTAAGAAAAAACAAGCGTCTACTAAATTAATCGTAAGACGTCGTAATGACAAGTAGGAAAGGAGAAACACATGAGTCGTAGTTTAAAAAAGGGTCCGTTCGTTGATGACCACTTGATGAAGAAAGTGGAAAAACTGAACGCGGCAAGCAAAAGAGAAGTAATTAAAACCTGGTCTCGTCGTTCCACCATTTTCCCTGAATTTGTCGAACACACATTTGCGGTTTATAACGGTAAAGAACACGTTCCAGTCTATGTAACTGAAGATATGGTTGGTCACAAACTTGGTGAGTTTGTTCCAACACGTAAATACGGTGGACATGGTTCAGATGATAAGAAGGCGGGTAAATAATGATGGATGTTAAAGCAACAGCAAAGACACTTCGTGTCCCACCGCGTAAAGCTAGACTTGTCCTCGATTTAGTTCGCGGCAAGAATATTAAGGAAGCAGCTGCTATCCTTAAGTTCACTCCTACCAGTGCATCAGATGCAATTGGTAAAGTATTAAAATCAGCGATTGCTAACGCTGTAAACAATCACCAACTAGCAGAAGAAAAATTATATGTTAAAGCATGTTACGCTGATGAAGGTGTTGTATTGAAACGTTTTATGCCTCGTGCTAAAGGTTCTGCAACTCAAATCTTGAAACGTACAAGTCATATTACAGTCGTTGTGGCTGAGAGAAACTAGGAGGAACGATCATGGGTCAAAAAGTAAGTCCGATAGGATTACGCGTTGGGATTATCCGCGATTGGGAATCCCGTTGGTACGCTGAAAAAGAATACGGAGCATTGCTTCAAGAAGATATTAAAATTCGTGAATTCCTAAGTAAACGTTTGAAGAAAGCGTCTATCTCAAGAATTGAAATCGAACGTTCAAAACACCGTGTCGAAATTATTATCCGTGCTGGTAAGGCTGGAGAAATCATTGGACAAGATGGTAAAGAAGTTGAAGCTTTAAAAGTTGATTTAGCTAAAATCGTTGGCGACAAAACAGTTAAGATTACAGTCTTAGCGGTTGCTAATCCAAGTTTGGATGCAACTCTTGTTGCTCGTTTGATTGCTGATCAATTAGAAGCTCGCGCATCTTTCAGAACTGCACAAAAACGTGCAATTCAACAATGTATGCGTGCAGGTGCTAAGGGTGTTAAAACTCTTGTATCTGGTCGTTTAGGTGGTAATGATATTGCTCGTAGCGAAGGTTATTCCGAAGGTGTAGTTCCTCTACATACTTTACGTTCTGATATCGATTACTCTCATGCAGAAGCTGCTACTACTTATGGTCGTCTAGGCGTTAAAGTCTGGATTTGCCGTGGAGAAGTATTACCTGGTCAAATGGTTCAAGAACCTGAAGCACCTAAGGAACAAGCTCGTGATCGTAAACCTCGTCGTGACAACAACCGTCGCAATGATCGTCCTGATACACGTAAAGCTGCTCCAGCTACTGCTACTGAAGCTGTAAAAGAGGAGGGCGCTGAATAATGTTGATGCCTAATCGTACAAAATTTAGAAGACCTCACCGTGTTAGTCATGAAGGTCGTTCTAAAGCAGGTCGTGCAGTTGTGTTTGGTGAATACGGTATTGTTGCTGAATCTGGCGCATACGTAAGTAACCGTCAAATCGAATCAGCACGTATTGCAATTACACGTTATATGAAACGTGGTGGTCAAGTTTGGATCAAAATATTCCCACACTTGGCAATCACTAAAAAACCACTCGAAGTACGTATGGGTAGTGGTAAGGGTGCTCCAGAAGGTTGGGTAGCAGTTGTTCAACCTGGACGTATCTTGTTTGAAGTTGGTGGAGTGAGTGAAGAAGTAGCACGTGAAGCATTACGTCTAGGTTCTCACAAACTATCCGTCAAAACCCGTTTCGTTAAGAAAGGCGAGGAGAATCTATAATGAGAAACGACATTCGTGAAAAAAGCAATGTTGAATTGCTAAAAGAAATCGATTCCTTAAAAGAAGAGTTATTCACCCTACGCTTTCAAAAGGCTACGGGCCAATTAAGTAACTTTGGTCGTATGAAAGAAATTCGTAAGACTATTGCGAGAATCAAAACAGTCATCACTGAGCGCGAACTCAGTGAGAAGAAATAGGAGGGCAGAAACGATGGAAAGAACAAGTCGTAAAGTATATCGTGGAACAGTCGTTTCCGATAAAATGGATAAGACAATTGTTGTTGAAGTTAACACTTCCAAACGTCACCCTTTATACGCTAAACGCGTTAAGTATTCGAAGAAATTCAAGGCTCATGACGAACTAAACCAAGCTGTGATCGGTGATGTAGTAGAAATTATGGAAACCCGTAAACTATCTGCAACTAAGAACTTCCGCTTGCTTAAGGTCGTACAAAAAGCCGTTGTGTTGTAGGAGGCCAAATCATGATTCAAAATGAAACAAGATGTAAAGTTGCTGATAACACAGGGGCTAAGGAAGTATTGGTTATTCGATGCTTAGGAGGTTCTCGTCGTAGAACTTCTAGTATTGGTGATGTTGTGGTGTGCACCGTAAAGGAAGCAACACCAGGCGGATCTGTTAAAAAAGGTGAAGTTGTTAAAGCGGTAGTAGTTCGTACAGTGTACGGCGTACGTCGTGAAAACGGAACTTATATTAAATTTGATGACAATGCTGTTGTAATTATTAAAGAAGATTTAACCCCAAAGGGTACACGTATTTTTGGACCAGTTGCGCGTGAACTTCGTGAGAAAAATTTCATGAAGATTGTATCGTTAGCACCTGAAGTCTTATAGGGAGGAAGCTCAATGAAAATTAAAAAAGGCGATAAAGTCAAAGTCATTACTGGCGATGACAAAGGAACCGTTGGTGAAGTTCTAAAAGCTTTCCCTAAGGAAGACAAGGTTATTGTTGAAGGCGTTAAGCTTGTTAAAAAGTCATTAAAGCCAACACAAGCCAATCCAGACGGTGGTATGGTTGAAAAAGAATCTAAGGTTCATGTTTCAAACGTAGTAATCTTCGAAGAGAAAGCAAAAAAAGCTACAAAAGCCAAAAAGGCTCCTGCTAAAAAAGCAGAAGAAAAGAAACCGCGTGCTAAAAAAGCAGCGGTTAAGGAATAGGAGGGCACCATGAATCGTTTACAAGAAAAGTACACAACAGTAGTGGTTCCTGCTTTAATGAAGGAATTCGAATATTCCTCAGTTATGCAGGCTCCTAAAGTCGAAAAGATTGTTATTAATATGGGTATCGGTGACGCGATCGCTAATGCTAAGGCATTGGAAGAAGCAGTTGCTGAATTAACTCAATTATCAGGTCAAAAGCCTGTTATTACAAAAGCGAAGAAATCCATCGCGAACTTCAAACTTCGTGAAGGAATGGATATCGGATGTAAGGTTACATTAAGAGGCGTTAAGATGTATGAGTTCTTAGACAAACTTGTTAACATCGCTCTTCCTCGCGTTCGTGACTTCCGTGGTGTAAGTGCTAATGCCTTTGATGGTCGTGGTAACTATACTTTAGGGGTTAAAGAACAATTAATTTTCCCTGAAATTAACTTTGATAAAGTCAACCGTGTACGCGGTATGGATATCGTCATCGTAACATCCGCTAAGACAAACGCGGAAGGTCGTGCCCTACTAAAAGGTTTAGGCATGCCATTTGAAAAGAAATAAGGAGGACATGAATCATGGCAAAAACATCATTAATTGTTAAGGCACATCGTCCTCAAAAGTTCAAAGTCCGTGAATACACTCGCTGCGAACGTTGTGGACGTCCACATTCAGTATTACAAAAATACAAACTATGCCGTATTTGTTTCAGAGAATTGGCTTATAAAGGTCAAATTCCTGGAGTCAAAAAGGCTAGTTGGTAGGAAGGAGAACACCCATGATGAATATGACAGATCCAATTGCGGATATGCTTACTAGATTACGTAACGCTATACAAGCGCGTCACGATGTGGTGGAAGTACCATCCAGCAAGGAAAAAGTAGAGATTGCTCGCATTTTAAAAGAAGAAGGTTTCATTAACGGTTACGTTGTAACTGGTGATTTACCTAAAATGATTACAATCAGTTTAAAATACGGACCAAATAAAGAAAAAGTATTATCTGGTTTAAAACGTATTTCTAAACCAGGATTACGTGTCTATGTTGACGTTAATCGTATCCCTAGAGTCTTAAATGGCTTAGGCGTTGCTATCGTTTCAACTTCTCACGGACTTCTAACCGACAAACAAGCACGCGCACAACATGTGGGCGGTGAAGTTGTCGCCTACGTTTGGTAGAAGAAAGGAACATCCATGTCACGTATCGGAAATAAAGCGATTACCGTTCCTGCTGGTGTTGAAGTAGTTATCAACCCAGGGAATGAGGTGACGGTCAAAGGTTCTAAAGGAACTTTATCTCGTCAATTCAATCCTGCTCTAGGAATTGAATTAAATGAGCAAACTTTGACTGTTTCTCGTCCTAATGAACAGAAACATACAAAACAACTTCATGGCACAACTCGTGCATTACTATTCAATATGATCGAAGGAGTCAGCAATGGCTTTACTCGTTCATTAGAATTAGTAGGTATCGGTTACCGTGCTAACGTTGTTGGAAGTAAATTAACTATCAACATTGGATATTCACATCCAGTAATATTTGAAATCGAACAAGGTGTTACAATCGAATGTAAGACTCCAACTGAAATCATTGTTACAGGTATTGATAAACAAAGAGTTGGTGAATGGGCTGCTAATATTCGTGCAGTTCGTAAACCTGAACCTTATAAAGGTAAGGGTATCCGTTATAAAGGCGAAGTTGTCCGCCGTAAAGAAGGAAAGACAGCAGGTAAGAAATAGTGGGAAAGGAGAAACCAGTTCATGCTTAAAAAAGTTTCAAAAAATTCAGAAAGACAACGTAGACATGCTCGTGTACGTACTAAAGTCTCTGGGACTGCAGATCGCCCACGTTTAAACGTATTCCGTTCAAATTCACACATTTCAGCACAATTAATTGATGATGTAAATGGTGTTACTCTAGTTTCTGCAAATAGTGTAGAATTAAAGTTAGAAAATGGCGGTAACGTTACTGCTGCTGCTTTGGTAGGTACAGAGGTCGCTACACGCGCACTTAAAGCCAATATTACAAATGTAGTGTTTGACCGTGGTGGATACCTCTATCACGGAAGAGTCAAGGCGCTTGCAGATGCTGCAAGAAATGCCGGACTTGTATTCTAGGAGGTCGCCATGGAACGTAAACCAAGAAGATTCGAAAGAGAACCAAAAGAATTTGAAGAACGCGTAGTCGTTATCAACCGTGTAACCAAGGTTGTTAAAGGTGGTCGCCGCTTCCGCTTTGCTGCATTAGTTGTTATTGGAGATAAGAAAGGTCGTGTCGGTTTTGGTACTGGCAAGGCTAACGAAGTTCCTGATGCAATTAAGAAGGCAATTGAGGATGCAAAAAAGAATTTATTCGTAGTTCCTATAGTTGGAACTTCAATCCCTCATACAGCTATCGGTAATTTCGGTGCAGGATCCGTATTAATTCGCCCTGCTACAGAAGGTACTGGTGTTATCGCTGGAGGTCCAATCCGTGCCGTTCTTGAATTGGCTGGTGTAGGTGATATCTTAACTAAATGTTTGGGTTCACGCACTCCAATCAATATGGTTCGTGCAACTGTTGAAGCCCTTAAGAGTTTAAAGACAGTAGAACAAGTCGCAAAACTTCGTGATCTAAAACGCGAAGAAGTGCGCGCTTAGAGGAGGCTTGTATGAAGTTACATGAATTAAAATATACTGAAGGCGCTCGTAAAGATAGCAAGCGCTTAGGTCGTGGACAAGGTTCAGGACAAGGTAAAACAGCTGGTAAAGGTAACAAAGGTCAAAATGCTCGTTCCGGAGGCGGAGTGGCATTAGGATTTGAAGGGGGTCAAACTCCTATTTACCGTCGTATTCCTAAACGTGGATTTACAAACATTCACCGTGTAGAATATGCGATCGTAAATGTTGAACAACTAAACCGTTTTGAAAACGGGGTAGAAGTTAGCCCAGAATTGTTAATCGAAACTGGACTAGTTAAAAAAGAATATAATGGAATCAAAATCCTAGGCGTTGGAACTTTAGAAAAGAAGTTAACTGTTAAAGCACACAAATTTTCTAAGTCCGCTGTTACTTTGATTGAACAAGCAGGCGGAAAAGCAGAGGTCATCTAGAATGATCAAGATGTTCGTCAATCTGTTTAAACAAAAGGATATTCGTAAGAAGATTTTCTTCACACTCGCAATGTTATTTGTATTTCGATTAGGTGCAGGTATTCCTGTACCTTTAGTCGATACTGAAGCATTGTTAGCAGGTGTTGCAGATAACTCAGTCTTGGGGATTATGAACCTACTCGGAGGTGGAGCACTTCAACGTTTCTCTGTCTTCGCAATGGGGGTTGGTCCTTATATTACTGCGAGCATTATTATTCAATTATTAGCGATGGATGTAGTACCTGCTTTGTCAGAAATGGCTAAATCAGGACAACAAGGTAAGAAACAAATGGATAAGATTACACGTTATGTGGCAGTCTTCCTAGCAATGTTTCAAGCCTTTACACTTACATATGCATTCGATGTAAACTATGGATTACTACAAGATCCTACTGTAGCAAACTTCATATATGTTTCAGTTGTACTTACAGCTGGTACGATGTTTCTACTTTGGATTGGTGATCGTATTTCATCGTTTGGTATCGGTAATGGTATCTCCATCATCATTTTCGCTGGTATCGTCTCACGTATTCCGTTTGATTTCTCAACAATGTTTAAAACCATGGTTGACACCAGCAGCAATGCAGCATTATTCAGTGGAGTCATTAATTTCTTTATCTATACTTTGATGTACTTAGCGATTATCGTATTGGTTATCTTCATGCAACGTGCAGAACGTAAAATTCCAATTCAATATACGTCAAGTAATCTTCGTAAAGGTAAGAACGATGTGACTTTCCTTCCTTTAAAGATTAACTCTGCTAGCGTAATTCCTGTCATCTTTGCATCAGCGGTTATGACAGCGCCAGCAACAGCATTTAGTTTCTTCTCTCAAACACAAGGATTATATCAATTCTTCTCAGATGTATTTAATTTCCAAAAACCTTTGGGATTAACCATCTATGCAGTATTAATTGTAATCTTCACATTCTTCTATACCAACTTACAAGTTGATCCAGAGAAAATTGCGGAGAATCTAGGCAAACAAGGGACTTACATTCCTGGTATTAGACCTGGTTCAGAGACGAAGGAATATTTATCTAAAGTACTAAATCGTATCACTGTATTAGGGGCTTTATTCTTAGTCTTTATCGCAGTATTACCATATCTCTTACCGATGGTAACATCACTTCCTAATACAGTTTCTGTAGGTGGAACAGGTATCATCATCGTAGTAGGGGTAGCGTTAGAAACGATGAAGGATTTAGAGGGACAAATGACTCAGAAAGTATACCGTGGCTTCATTAAGTAGGAGGAACGTATGAACATACTAATTATGGGCGCTGCCGGAAGCGGCAAAGGAACAATGGCACAATTGATTATTCAAAAGTACTCCATTCCGCATATTTCCACTGGGAATATGTTTCGTTCGCACATGTATGCTAATACACCACTTGGTTTAGAAGCGCGTAAGTATATTGATGAAGGACGTTTAGTTCCAGATGAAGTAACGATTCAAATGATTCAAGAACGCTTGCTTGAGCCTGATTGTTTAAAGGGTTATCTACTAGATGGATATCCTAGAACATTGCCTCAAGCAGTAGCGTTTGAGGATATAGCACATCAGATTAGTCGTCCTGTACAAGCGGTTATTAACCTCAAAGTACAATTAGATGATTTAGCTGAACGTGTAACCGGGCGTAGAGTATGTGAAAAGTGTGGAGCGATTTATCATATAAAACAACAACCTCCAAAAGTTGAAGGTGTATGTGATTTATGTGGTGGAAAACTCATACACCGTTCAGATGATACAGTACATCAATTAGGTGTGCGATTAAATGAGCATGTAACATTAACTCAACCCGTATTAGATTTTTACGCAAAAAAAGGCTTAGTGTTTGATATTGATGCATCTCGATCAATTGATGAAGTATTTAAAGATATTGACTCAGTTTTGGAGAAAATTTAATGATTACACAAAAATCCAAGCGTGAAATCGAACTCATGCGTAAAGCAGGAGAAATAGTTGCCTTAGCCCATCAAGCCGTAGCTAAAGCAATTAAGCCTGGAATTACTACTCTAGAGATTGATTCAATCGTAGAACAAGTAATACTGGATAACCAGGCAACACCTTCATTTAAGGGTTACAACGGATTTCCAAGTGCAACATGTACGTCTGTAAATAACGTATTAGTTCACGGATTTCCTGGTAAACAAATCTTAAAAGAAGGCGATATTATATCCGTCGATATTGGCGCTTGTTATAAAGGTTATCATGGAGATAGTGCTTGGACATATGCCATTGGTAAAGTTTCAAAAGAAGCTGAACACTTAATGGAAGTAACCAAACAAAGTCTTTATGAAGGCTTAAAAGTTGTCAAGGCAGGTGTACATTTGTCTGATGTGTCCAACACAATCGGAGAATACGTTTATTCTTTCGGTTATAGTGTACCGTATGAATATACCGGACATGGCATCGGCGCAAATCTACATGAAGATCCAGCAATTCCAAATTATGGACCAAAAGGTAAAGGCCCCATCCTAAAAGCAGGTATGACCTTAGCGATTGAACCAATGGTTCATCGCGGTAAACCTTTTACCAAAGTATTGGCAGATGATTGGACCGTCGTGACAAAGGATGGATCACTAGCAGCTCATTATGAACACACAGTTCTAGTGACAGAAGATGGGTGTGAAATCTTAACCACCATCTCAAAGGAGGAAACTTTACTGAATGGGTAAACAAGACGTTATAGAAATAGAAGGCGTAGTAGAGAAAGTTCTACCAAATGCGACCTTCGATGTGAAATTAACAAACGGGCATTCGCTCAAAGCCCACGTTTCTGGTAAAATCCGCATGCATTACATTCGCATTTTACCAGGTGACCGCGTCACCGTTGAAATTTCGCCGTATGATTTAACACGTGGGAGAATTACATTTAGACACAAGTAGTGTCAAGGAGTGACAAGTATGAAAGTTAGACCATCAGTCAAACCCATATGCGACAAATGCCGAGTCATCAAACGTAAAGGTCGCGTAATGGTTATTTGTGAGAATCCGAAGCACAAACAACGTCAAGGATAATAGGAGGAACATAGAAACATGGCTCGTATAGCAGGTATTGATATTCCACGCGATAAACGTGTAGTAGTATCACTAACATATGTTTATGGAATCGGCCGTCCTTTGGCTGAAAAGATATTGGAAACAACACAAATTTCTGAAGATATTCGTGTAAAAGACTTGACGGATGACCAAGTCAACGCGATTCGTAAAGAAGTTGACAAAATTAAAGTAGAAGGTGACTTACGTCGTGAAATAAGCTTAAACATCAAACGTTTGATGGAAATTGGCTCATATCGTGGATTACGTCATCGTAAAGGTTTGCCAGTTCGTGGACAAAGAACACGTACGAATGCTCGTACGCGTAAAGGACCACGTCGTACTGTAGCGAACAAGAAGAAATAGGAGGATTGAAACATGGCAACAAAACCAGCAACACGTAAACGTCGTGTACGTAAGAATGTCGCTCGCGGTGTAGCACACATTCATTCTACCTTCAACAACACAATCGTAACTATTACGGATGAACAAGGTAACGTTATTTCATGGTCAAGTGCAGGTGCACTTGGTTATAAGGGATCACGTAAATCAACACCGTTCGCAGCTCAACAATGTTCAGAAGCTGCTGCAAAAGCAGCTGTTGATCACGGAATGCGCACAGTTGAAGTCTTAGTTAAGGGTGTAGGCCCAGGAAGAGAATCTGCAGTTCGTAGTTTACAAACAGCAGGATTAAACATCACTGTAATCAATGATGTTACACCTATTCCACATAACGGATGCCGTCCACCGAAACGTCCACGTGGTTAGGATTAAATGAGGAGGGCCTGAAATGCAAAAATTTGAACGTGCACAATTTGAAATACAAGAATATGTAGAATCCAATCACTACGGAAAGTTTGAAATTCAACCTTTAGAACGTGGTTTTGGTACAACGATCGGCAATGCATTAAGAAGAGTATTACTCTCCTCGTTACCGGGAGCAGCGGTTTATTCTGTCAAAATTGAAGGCGTATATCACGAATTCACCTCAATTCCTGGTGTCGTGGAAGATGTCACCAATATTATACTAAACTTAAAAGACTTGATTTTAGTTGTTAATGATGATGAAACTTATACACTTCGTATCAATGCGAAGGGTAGTAAAGTTGTGACAGCTGGGGATATTGAATGTCCTGCAAATGTCGAAGTCTTGAATAAAGACTTAGTTATCGCTACGCTAGAAGATGGCGCAATACTTGAAATGGAAATGAAAGCTAAGAATGGCCGTGGCTATGTCTCAGCTGATCAAAACAAGAGCCTTCACCAAGGTGCTTCTCAAGGTATTGGAACAATTTATACTGACTCCATCTATACTCCAATTGAACGTGTAAGCTACGCTGTAGAACCTACACGTGTTGGACAAGATGCTAAGTATGATAAACTCATTTTGGAAATTTGGACGAATGGTTCAATTACTCCACAATCATCTGTCGCATTAGCTGCTCGTATCTTGACTGATCACTTGGATTTATTCAGTGACATCAATGATCAAGTTGCGTCAATGGATTCTGTAATTAAAGAATCTACGAATGAAAGTACCAATAAAGGTATGGTCATGATGATTGAAGATTTAGATTTATCTGTACGCTCATACAACTGTTTGAAGCGCGCAGGTATTCAAACTGTGGATGAACTAACACAACGCAGCGAAGATGAAATGATGCGTGTTCGTAATCTAGGTAAGAAGTCATTAAAAGAAGTTAAAGAAAAACTTATCGACATGGGCCTCGGCTTCAAGGTCTATGATTAAGGAGTGAAATAAGCACTATGGAAAATCGTAAATTTGGACGTAATGCCGATCACCGCGTAGCAATGTTGCGTAACTTAGCAACTAGTTTAATTGTTAGCGGAAAAATTGAAACAACTGAAATGAAAGCAATGGATTTACGTTCTGTTGTGGATGAACTAATCACCACTGCAAAACGCAATGACTTACATGCTCGTCGTCAAGTTGCGGCTTACTTAAGAGATGTCGTTGCTGACAAAAAAACGGGTCAAACAGCGTTACAAAAATTGTTTGATGAAATTGCACCAAAGTATGTTGACCGTAAAGGTGGATATACTCGTGTTATGAAAACAAGTGTTCGTCGTGGGGACGCAGCCCCTATGGCAACCATCGAGTTGGTATAGAAAACTGGGGAGCATTTGCTCCCCTTTCTTATTATGTTTGACTTAGAACAACTAAGAGATTCAGCACTTAGAGATAATGTCCCGATCATGCAAGAAACGGGAATTTTGTATTGTAAAGAATTTATACATGAAAAAGGAATTAAATCTATTTTAGAAATCGGTACAGCAGTTGGTTATTGGAGCTTATGTATTGCTACATCAAACCCTGAGTTAACAATCACTACAGTAGAATTTAGTCAAGAACGCTATGATCAAGCTGTTCAAAATGTATTAGACGCAAACAAACAAAATCAAATTGAGTGTGTTCATATGGACGCTAAATACTTTGTACCTAATAGAACATTCGATTTAATCTTCTTAGATGGACCAAAAGCACAACATAAGAATTACTTTAATCAATTTTTACCTTATTTGAATCCAAATGGATTTATAATAGTAGATAATATGTCATTTCATGGCCATGTTCAAAATCGTATGAATCTATCAAAACGTAGAGGATTACAGAAAATGGTAAATAAGATAGCCTTATTTGAAGAATGGGTTATAAATCACCCAGATTATGTCACAATGAAACAAGATATTGCGGATGGTATTCTAGTCATATGGCGAAAATACCCAGATGTTTTGAGATATGATATGATTACAAAAGGAGAATAACGATGAAAACATTATTAAAGTTAATTACTCTTTCGGCTGCGGCAGTTATCGCATATAAAGCATATGAAAACAATAAGAAAAAAAACGAAGTAAAAGAAGTCGTTCAATTTGATACTACTGTTCAAAAATTACCTGAGTTAGTTGTAGAGTCAAAATTAGGCGATTCATTAATCCAAAGTTTTAAAGTTCAGTCTAAAGTTATGATGGATGCATATCCAAGTAACCAATTAATTGATATTAAACACACTGTAAGTTTTATTGATTCTGATCAATTAAATACATACTCTGAATATTTGAAACAACAAAACTATATTTACGAAATTAACGATGATTTAAGCATTAACCTACGTCATACCATTAAGACAGATGCACAAGATGCATTTAATGAGATCATTAAAGTTGCGGAATCAACACTGGAATATCATGGTATTTATCAAGGATGGGTTTTTGAGAATCTTAAATAGAATGAGAGAGCTATGAATCCAATTGAAGTTAAAGATTTAAATTTTTCTTATGACCAACATTTAGATGTCGTTAAAGATGTCTCTTTTACTGTACAAAGAGGAAGCTATACGACTTTAATTGGGCATAATGGTAGTGGAAAAAGTACAATTGCGAAATTGATTATAGGTTTATTAGAGAAGGAACAAGGATCTATTTTAATTGATGGTGAAGAGTTGAACAACGATACTGTTGAAACAATCCGCAGAAAAATAGGAATTGTATTTCAAAATCCAGATAATCAATTTATTGGTGCGACTGTTCGTGATGATATTGCGTTTGGTTTAGAAAATCATCAGGTTGATCCACTAGAAATGGACGCTATTATCGAGAAATATGCGCGTGAAGTTGGGATGAGTGATTATCTAAATCATGAACCTACACGTCTTTCAGGTGGGCAGAAACAACGTGTCGCGATTGCGGGAATACTTGCGATGGAACCAGAAATATTAATTCTTGATGAAGCAACATCGATGCTTGACCCCGAAGGTAAAGAAGAGATTAATAGCTTAGTTAAACAACTACATAAAGAAAATAATATGACGATACTATCAATCACACACGATGTTGAAGAAGTATTGAAAAGTGATCATGTCATTGTTATGTTTGAAGGTAGAATTGTTAAAGATGGTTTACCAAGCAAAGTAATGTTAAATGAACAAGAACTTGTTCGCTTAAAACTAGATGCACCTTATAGTGTCAAACTCTCAAATGAATTAAGTAAATTAGGGATTAAAATTAATAAGTCATGGGATATGGAAGGAATGGTGGATGAATTATGCCAATTGCTTTTGAAAAAGTAAATTATATTTATGCGCCAAAGACTCCATTTCAATATGAAGCCTTAAAGAATATCGATCTAGCGATTGAATTAAATAAGATTACAGCGATTATTGGACCTACGGGAAGTGGAAAAAGTACACTTGTACAACATCTAAACGCATTGTTATTACCTACAGAAGGTACTGTTTTTGTGTTAGATCGTACCCTTATTGCGAATCAGAAAAATAAAGATTTAAAATCACTCCGACAAAAAGTTGGTTTAGTTTTCCAATTTCCTGAATATCAACTATTCGAAGAAACCATCTTAAAAGATGTAATGTTTGGTCCATTGAACTTTAAAGTAAGTGAAGATGAAGCACGACAAAAATCGATGACCGCTTTAACAATGGTTGGATTAGATGAAAGTTTCTATGAACGTTCACCGCTTGATATTTCGGGTGGTCAAAAACGTAGAGTTGCGATTGCAGGTATCCTTGCCATTAATCCTGATGTATTAGTTCTTGATGAACCTACGGCTGGTTTAGACCCACAGGGGGCTAAATCAATGATGGAACTATTTGTGGAATTAAACCGTAAATATAAAAAGACTATACTGATTGTTACACATGATATGGATCATGTTCTAAACTATTGCGATAACGTAATCGTTATGAAAAAAGGTGAAGTTGTTACTCATCAACAAGTCAATGATTTCTTCTTTAAAGGCGATTCAGTCATAGATATCGAAATGGCATTACCACAACGTTTAAGATTTGTGGAAGCATTACGTGAAAAAGGATTTAATTTGGAATCTAAGATTTCAAACATTAAAGAACTTGCATTAGCGATTAAGAAGGAGATTAACCATGAATAACATTGCGTTAGGACGTTATCTACCTTTAAATTCGATTGTGCATAAAATGGACCCTCGTTTTAAACTTGTTGCGATGCTTGTACTTATGGTCGCAATCTTTTTCCCATCTGGTTATATCGGTTATGTAATAATTGGAACATTTGTTTTATTTGCTTTACTACTCGCAAAATTAAACTTTACGATGATTATTCGTGCGATGAAACCAATGTTATTTATGTTAGTATTCTTAACATTCGTAAATACATTAGTTCTTAGAACAGGTTATGTATTAGTCGATTTATTTGGATTTAAAGTTTATAGTGATGCAATATTCCAAACACTTTATATAACAATACGTTTATTATTAATGATTATGGTTACTACAATCCTTACGGCAAGTACAAAACCTTTAGACTTAACATTAGCGATCGAAGATTTATTCAGCCCATTAAAACGATTTGGTTTCCCAGCTCATGAGATCGCAATGATGATTTCAATCGCGTTACGATTCATTCCAACATTAATTGATGAAACAAATCGTATTATGAAGGCACAAGCATCTCGTGGTGTAGATTTAAAAGAAGGTTCATTTAAAGAAAAGATTATGGCAGTATTATCATTAATTGTTCCATTATTTGTATCAAGTTTCCAAAGAGCTGAAGAATTAGCTGATGCGATGGAAGCAAGAGGTTATATTCCATCCGCAACACGTACACGTTATAAACAACTTAAACATACGCCTAAGGATTGGATAATGATGGCTTCCGTTATAATTATTTTAGGAAGTGTTGTATGGATAAGTCTATAAAGAGAGTTTTATGTACTGTGATGTATCATGGTGCACATTACTCAGGGTGGCAAGTTCAAGACAATAAACCATCAATTCAATCCACTATCCAAAATGTATTAAGTCGTATGCATCATCATCCAGTCAAAATTGTTGGATCAGGTAGAACGGATGCTGGAGTACATGCGTTTGGTCAATGTTTCCACTTTGATACAGATTTATCATTGAGTGAAGAACGATGGATAATTGCGATTAATAGTCAATTACCAAAAGATATAAAGATTTTAGACGCAATTTTTGTTCATTCTCAATTCCATGCTCGTTTTAGTGTTGTATCAAAACGGTATGATTACTTGATTTCGAAAGAGGAATCAAATCCTTTTAGTTATCAAACACATTTAAGTATTACGAAAAAACTTAACTTCAATGCGATAAATCAAGCCATTAGTATTTTAATTGGTACGCATGATTTTTCTAGTTTCTGTTCAAACACAAAAGAAGAAATGCCAAACCAAGTACGAACAATTATGCATTTTGAATGCATAGATGAAGATGAACAAATTAGATTTATCTTAATCGGAGATGGTTTTTTACGCTATATGGTAAGAATGTTAGTTGCGATTTTAGTAGATGTTGGTTTAGGAAAACTAACTGTAAAAGATGTTCAAATGATACTAGATAAACGAGATAAACGTGCTTATAGTGGTATTATCGATGCATGTGGGCTTTACTTAATGGAAGTGCATTATAAAGAGGATGTATCATGATAAAGACAAATTACCATACACACACAACGCGATGTAAACACGCAGAAGGTAGTGATGAAGAATATGTATTAGCAGCAATTGAAGCTGGATTGACTGAGATTGGCTTTTCTGACCATGCCCCATGGCCAAAACTACCATTAGAAACTCACCAAATTCGTATGGATATTAGTGAATTTGAAGATTATGTTCAATCAATTAAGCGACTTCAAAGACAATATGCGAAGCGTATTAAAATTAATTTAGGGCTAGAGGCAGAATATTACGCGGATCGAATGGATTTTATGAAAAATTTATTAACTGAAACACCATTGGATTATCTTGTGTTTGGTAATCATTTTCATCTATTTGAAGCGCGTGGTCATTATTATGGCAATTACAGTGATTCTGCAAACTTGTTAGCGCATTATGAAGCTGATTCGATCAATGGTTTAAGAACCGGTTTGTTTAAGATTTTTGCGCATCCTGATTTATTTGTTCGTTCATTAAAAGAATGGAATAAGGATGTTGAGAATATGTCGCGTCGAATTATTCAATGCGCTAAAGAAATGAATGTTGTTTTAGAATATAATTTAGGTGGTATTCGTAACTTTAGTCATTTAAAGATGACGTATCCAAGTAATCAATTTTGGAAGATTGTCGCAGAAGAGAAGGCTAGTGTAATCATTGGTGTTGATGCACATTCCCCACAAGATTTGCTTGATTATAATTCTGTAAAGAATGCGGAAACATTTCTGCAATCAATTGGCATCACGATTATTGATGGTTTAGATATCCAAACTAAGTAATATTTCTTGGGAAATAGGTAAATATGAACACGATAGCGTACGGATTTTCATTACTTATATCCATCGGAGTACCAATACTATTAAGTATCTTTTTAATAATCAAGTCGAGAACTTTCTTTAAACCAATTCTTGTTGGTGTCATAACGTTCTTAATATTCCAAGTATTTACCCGAGTATATCTGATACAAGAAGTTTTACCAACTCAAGTTTGGTATATTCTTTTTACTTATCAATATCCAATTTTATATGTATTCTTATTATCCTTTACCGCAGGTTTATTCGAAGAATGTGGAAGATACATAATGATGAAGTTATTTATCAAAAATGCCAATATAAGAACCGCAATCGCGTTTGGGATTGGACACGGTGGAATAGAAGCAATCCTTTTTATAGGAATTGCATTAATTATGACAAATCCAAATTTAATCGATTCCTCAAGTTTATGGATGAGTGGGTTAGAACGATTAAGCGCTATGATTATCCACATCACATTTTCAGTTTTAGTTTATCAAGCCGTCTATCATGGTAAACGTTGGAATGTGATAATCTCGATTATTGCACATACACTTGTAAATTTCATATCTGTTTATTTAATGATGAATGGAATAAACTTATGGATTGTTGAGGGATTATTAATCATTATGGCAATTATTGGTCTCTTTACTGTTTATGTTCAATGGAGGAAAGAAAATGAAACGCTTCTTAATCATTATTAGTTTGTTTTTATTGGTGGGTTGTAGCTCAAATAATATACCAGAAGGATTTGATGAAGAAACTTTAAATCAAAAAGCTGAATCAATCGTTGCATTACTAAATAATAATCAACTCAATGAAGTATATACAATGTTTAGATCCGATATTCAAACCATGGTTTCGGTAGAGGAATTAGATAAAATTATATCTGATAAGTTAGAAGTTATTGGTAGCTTTAAAGAGATTAGTCAGATCGCAATAACAGATACTAAAGATCCTAGCACTTCTGAACTTTATGCAGTAGTAATTATCGTGTCTGAACATGAGGATGGAAAATCCACTTATACGATAAGCTTCAATAAATCACTTGAGATTGTTGGGTTTTATATTAAATAGTACGATTTAGAAAAGGAATAAATGATGTATTTTATTACAAACAATCATTAAAATATTGTTTGTTTTTTTAAGCATTTTTTGCCTAAGCTTTATGGTATACTAAACAAGTAAAAACGGAATATTGAATGGTGTTGTGTGTCTTTTGCTAAATAGATATAAACGACTTGAATGTTAAGTAATATACCTTGACACTTAAGACGTTTAAGACTATAATAACAATCGGCACTTTATGCCAATGTAGCCCCGGAAACTACAATTGGTTAGGAGGAAATTCATTATGCGCCAGACAACCATGGCAAAACCAAATGAAGTTGTTCGTCAATGGTATATCGTTGATGGAACAGGTTTAACATTAGGACGCTTAGCATCTCAAGTTGCTACAGTATTAAGAGGTAAACACTTACCTACTTACACACCTAACGTTGACACGGGAGATTTTGTAATCATTATTAATGCGGACAAAATTGTCGTCACCGGAGATCAAGACGAAAAGAAAAATTACTATAGTCATTCACAATTTGCAGGTGGATTACGCGTACGTTCTACCAGAGTTATGCGTCAAAACTACACTGTTGAATGGGTAGAAAAAGCCGTACACGGCATGTTACCTCATACACGTTTAGGTAACAAACAACGTAGACATGTATTTGTTTACAAAGGTGCAGAGCACCCTCACTTGGCACAACAACCAATTGAACTAAAAATTAAGGGATAGGAGGAAACATGGTCGCTAAGAAAAAGAAAGCCGTCGTTACTTATTTAGGTACAGGACGTCGTAAATCATCTGTCGCTCGTGTCTATTTGACTCCAGGAACAGGTATCATTTCTGTAAATGATAAAACCTTGGACGAATACCTACCACTTGAAACACTAAGAATGGTTGTACGTTCACCGTTACAACTTACTGAAACTCTTGCTTCATTTGATGTTAAAATCAATGTTCAAGGTGGCGGATACACTGGTCAATCTGGTGCTATGCGTCATGGTATTACAAGAGCACTTATGGAAGTCTCTGCTGATTACCGTCCAGCTCTAAAGGCTGCAGGTTATGTTACACGTGATCCACGTGCTAAAGAACGTAAGAAGTACGGATTAAAAGGCGCAAGAAGAGCTCCACAATTCTCAAAACGTTAATTCGTTTATGGAAAGATTCAAGCATTGCTTGGGTCTTTTTTTTATCAATTTGACATAATAAAATCGGTAAATTATGATTAAAGTAAATTCGGGGGAACTATGAGAAAGATAATTACACGATTAATGATATTCACATGTCTGTTTTTTTTGGTTGGATGTATGGAAAAAGAAGTGAAAGTGTTTGATGAAGTCGAAATAAGTGATTATGCGGAACAAATTGCGTTAAAGATTAATGATGGAGATGTTCAGTATGCCTATGATTTATTCTTAGAGAAGTATAAACAAGGTGTGACGCTTGATAACTATCAGACATATGTTGATAGTGTATTAAGTGGTGCTGGTGTGTATGAGCGCCTAATTAGTGTTGAGTTCAACGAATCTAAAAATCCTTTGAATGAAGAACCGATTGGGGCTGCATATGTCCGTATGAAATATGAAAAGGGAATTGTTATTTACACGATAGCGTTTGATAAAGATAAGAATATAACAGGACTATCTCTACAGCTTGATTTTAGTTAATATATTAATAAGGAAATAAATACGCATTATTTAGTATTTATAATGGTCAATAACTTGAATTTCAATGATATAGCACTAATGTGGGATACTGATAGACGTATAAAACGCGCAAAAGTAATCTCAGATTTTATAAAAGGAAAAGTTAGATTACATTCAGAAATGAATGTTTTAGAGTTTGGCTGTGGAACAGGATTAATTAGCTTTAATCTATATCAATCTGTAAATAAGATTATTGGTTATGATACGTCAGAAAAGATGATAGATGTATTTAATCGAAAAATAAATGAACTTAATGCGTTAAATGTTAGTAGTACTACTGATTTATTGAAGTATTCAAATCAGATAGATTGTGTATTAAGCTCTATGGTATTTCATCATATTCTTGATATAAAATCACAATTATATGAACTATCTAAAGTTTTAACATCCAAAGGTGAATTGTTTATTGTGGATCTTGATAAAGAAGATGGTAGTTTTCATAAGGATGAAGTTGGGTTTGATGGACATAATGGATTTGATCGAGATGAATTTTGCGAAATATTAGCTAGTATAAATTTTGAGATTATAAAAGTAGGGACAGTATTAAATGATATAAAACGTATAAATGGGACTGATGTTCCATATAGTTTGTTTTATATCCATGCGAGGAAAGTTTGATATGATTAAGCCTAAAATGTTAAAACCTGGAGATTGTATTGCGACTGTTAGCTTGTCTTGGGGAGGAGCTGGCGATGAAGAGATTCTTTGGCGGTACCAGGTAGGTAAAAAACGCTTAGAGTCTGATTATGGATTAAAAGTTATCGAGATGGAACATACGTTAAAAGGCTCAGAATTTGTTTATAATCATCCAGAGCTTCGTGCTAAGGATTTAATGGATGCGTTTAGGAATCCTGAAATTAAGGGTATTTTTTCGTGTATTGGAGGAGATGATAGTATTCGTTTACTCCCTTATATTGATTTTGAGGTGATACGTAATAATCCTAAGATATTCATTGGTTATTCAGATTCTACAGTAACTCATTTAATGTGTTATAAAGCTGGTTTGATTAGTTATTATGGACCATCTATTTTAGCGGAGTTTGCGGAGAATATTAAGATATTCGAATATACAGATGAATCCATTCGTAAGACATTGTTTAATCCAACAGTGATAGGAGAAATAAAGCCATCGACTACTTGGACATCTGAGAGAATTAAGTGGTCAGAAGTAAACAAAGATTTACAAAAAACAATGGTTTTACATAATGGATATGAATTACTACAAGGTAATGGTGTTGTACATGGTAAATTATTTGGTGGATGTATCGAAGTATTAGAGTTCACGAAAGGTACAGAATTATGGCCAGAGCTAGATGAAGATACAATACTCTTTTTTGAAACCTCAGAAGAAATGCCACATCCTGATCAATTATTATATTGGTTAAGAAATTATGCAATTACTGGAGTTCTTACATGTGCAAAAGCAATTCTATTTGGTAAACCATGCGAAGAGAAATATAAGGATGAATATAGAGAAGTGATAAAAAAAGTTGTTAAAGAGTTTAATATCGAATGTCCGATTATGTTAGATATGTGTTTTGGACATAATGAACCAATGCATGTTATACCTTATGGTGTATTAGCAGAAGTTAATTGTGAAAATAAAACATTTTCAATCTTAGAATCTGGTGTATCTTAAAGTCGAATATTTTAGAAGAAATGGTGTTCTTTCACAATTAAAAAAATAGTTAAATTACTTCGTTTTTAGTAGCGAAATGTTATTGACAGACTAGATTAGTTTTGTTATATTTATATGGCATCGATTGTGGAATGGGCCTGTAGCTCAGGTGGTTAGAGCGCACCCCTGATAAGGGTGAGGTCGTTGGTTCGAGTCCATTCAGGCCCACCATCGATAGTTTGGGGTTTTAGCTCAGTTGGGAGAGCACCTGCCTTGCACGCAGGGGGTCATCGGTTCGAGCCCGATAAGCTCCACCAAATTAACAAATAAGCCACTCTTGAGTGGCTTTTGTTATATAAGGAGGAAATTATGTTGAAATTAAAAGAAAACAAACAATTTTATATCAGCGTACTCGTAATTGCGGTTCCTTTTATGCTTCAACAACTAATTACTTCCTCTGTTAACTTATTAGATAACTTAATGGTTGGACAATTAGGTGATGCGGCAATTGCAGGGGTTGCGGCTGCCAATCGTTTTTATATGATTGCGAACTTTGGAATATTTGGTGTAGGTGGTGCAATGTCTATATTTTTAGCACAATATTTTGGAGCTAATGATAAAGAACATGTAAAACAGACGTTCAGATATGGAATCATAAGTGCTTATGTAATAATTGCACCATTTGTATTGTTGGGATTTATTTATCCTAACCAAATCTTAAGTTTCTTTACAAAAGATCTTGAAGTTATAAAGATGGGCTCAGATTACTTAAGAATAGCGATACTTACCTATATACCTATGGCATTATCAATGACAATTGGTAATGCGATGCGTTCTTTAGGTGAAACTAAGGTTCCGTTATATTCTTCGATCGTTGCTATTTTTACAAATGCATTCTTTAACTACATTATGATATTTGGTCATCTTGGATTTCCAGCTTTAGGTGTTGCTGGTGCTGCGTATGCAACGATTATTGCGCGTATTGTTGAGGTTATCATATTCTTAGTTGTTTCTAAGCGTATGGATTTTATGTTTAAGACGGCTGTTAAAGATTTATTTAAAATATCAAGAAAATTAGCTAAGGCTATTACAATTAAGGCAGTTCCTTTGACGATTAATGAAATATTATGGTCAAGTGGTATGAGTATTCTCTTTATGTTCTATAGTACGCGTGGGACAGAGGTTATGGCAGGGATGTCAATCTCTGGATCGGTTGCGGATTTATTCTTTACATTATTTGGTGGTATGGCAGTAGCGACAACAGTTGTAGTATCGCAAGTTTTGGGAGCTAATAAATTAGATGAAGCTCGTAATAATGCGTATAATATGATTCGTTTCTCAGTTATGTTATCTATTGCGTTAGGTATTCTAATGTTTGGGTTTAGTTATATTGCGCCAAACTTCTATAATGTGACAGAGTATAGTCGTGAGACAGCTGCTACATTCTTACGTATTATGTCTGTAATGTTCTGGATTTATATGTCTAATGCTCAATGTTTCTTTATATTAAGAGCAGGCGGCGATACTAAGTCTACCTTATTAATGGATTCAGTCTTTATGTGGACAGTAAATTTACCAGCAGTTGGTTTAGTTACATATTTAACTGGGTGGAATGTCTTTGCGATTTATTTGGTTGGTCAGTCGACTGATTTCTTAAAATTAATCGTCGCATATAGTTTAGTTCGAAAAGAGAAATGGGTTAAAAATTTAGCTCATACGCATGAAGAAAAATTAGTTGTATTAGATGATTAAAATATCTTAAAAATCTCTTGAAATGTGTTTATAACTATGTTATATTTTATAAGCACTTGCCTAAATAGCTCAGTCGGTAGAGCAAACGGCTGTTAACCGTTAGGTCGTAGGTTCGAGTCCTACTTTAGGCGCCATTGTGGCCCGTTGGAGAAACGGTTAACTCACATGCCTTTCACGCATGCATTCACGGGTTCGAATCCCGTACGGGTCACCAATTTAAAAAAACACGTAAGAACTAAATGCTTACGTTTTTTTATGCTTAGAATTCTTGCATTCATTATTTAAATACGCTATAATCATAAGGCATTAAAAATGACTTGTTAGCTCAGTTGGTAGAGCAACTGACTCTTAATCAGTGGGTCGACGGTTCGAGCCCGTCACGAGTCACCAAATGTCAAATTAGCCTTTAAACAAAAGGCTTTTTTAATATCTTGTTAGACTACTCTGACCCACTGACTTTTGTTCCAATCGAACAGGAGGACATTGATATGGATCGTATTCTAGGGTATAGTAGTGCTAATAAGGGGACTAAAAAGGTTAAAATGCCACAAAAATTAGAGGAAAGTAATGTAAAGTTGCCTGAAGTCCCGCATTATGAGTGGACTTTGGAGCAGGGATTCGCAGAATTTGAACGTTTTAACAAAATAAAAAACCTTCGACCTGCCACAATTAAGGATTACAGAGAAGGTTTTGAGAGATTTAAGAAATTTTATAATGAGAGATATCCTGAGTCTAAACAATGCGGCAATATCATCAAGCACGATATTGAGGACTACATACTTTATCTCAGAGGGACGGGAATGCGCGATACCAGTGTAAATACCTATTTACGCAATATACGCACCTGGCTTAATTATTTGTTTGAGAATGAGGCTTGTGGACATTTCAAGGTTCCTATTACTAAAGTGGATAAACAGATGAAGGGATCCTATACGGACGACGAACTCCGCAGGCTGCTTGTAAAGCCTAATATGAAGACGGTAAGCTTTGCCCAATATAGAAACTGGGTTATTGTTAACTTCCTTCTATCGACGGCTGTGAGGGCGTCTACGCTGGTTGCTTTGAAGAACCGAGATGTTGACATTGTGAATCGCCGCATCGATCTACGTATCACCAAGAGTCGCAAACAAAACATTATCCCATTATCGTCAAAGATGATCGAGATCCTGGTGGAATACATGAATCTAAGACGTGGTGAATTGGAAGATACGTTGTTCTGTGACGAGTTTAAAGATCCAATGACGTATGAAGGGCTTAAAACGGCTATACGGCGTTATAATTCAAAAATGGGTGTAGATAAGAGTAGTATTCATTTATTCCGTCATACGTCCGCAAAACGCGCTGTAATGCAAGGGATGAACGTATTCGCGCTACAGAAGATGCTAGGACATAATGATCTAACGGTTAGTCGTGAATATGTTGAGATGTATAGCGATGATATGGCGCAAGGGTTCGATAATTTCAATGCTCTTGATAGTTTGGATTATGAAGCTCCGCAAGCAGAAGTTAAGACTAAGATTAAAATGCGTAGAGGCAAATAAAAAAGAGGGGAAACCCTCTTTTGATTATTCAAAGAATCTTTTCAATTCTTCTGGTTCACATTCGTGGAAATTAGCTCTTTTTACAATGGTTCCATACTCGTGTAGTAGAGATGGATTCTTTAGAGCTACAAACGATGTCTCAACTTCTAACTCATCTACTAAATGTGGCAAATGTTCATTGTAGAAGAAATACAGTTCTTTATACTCTTCATTAGTATTAATTAAATTATGAATTGCTTTAACATTTATTTCTGTATTATAGAAACTCTTCATGTATTCAGCGCTTTTCTTTAAAGATATATTCTTCTCAAGACTAATTTTGTCATCTGGGTATTGATCAGGGCGAAGCATAGGATGTAATCTATTTACTTCGTCAAGAAATTTGTCTTCACTTTCATCATGGTATTTAACTAATGTTTCTAATACTGGCCAAGTAATTCCTGGTTCACCAATTTGATCTAATTCTTCAAAAAGTTCCGCAAGCTTTTTGTGCTTCTTAATTAATGGTGTTATTTTAAATGCAATATATTCCGTTGATAATTTCGTCTCTTCTAATCCTACATTTCTTACTTCATTATTCATGTTTTTTCCTCTGATTCCCTTAGCTTTTTTGTATGGAATCTTGCTTTCTTTATAGGTTTATTATATCAAAAAAAGCCTTATTTTAAAAGGGTTTTAGATATATGAGTCCACGTTTAAGGACAGTAAAAGTGCGGCAAAAAAGCTGGATTTTAGGCACAATAAAAGGCAGTAGTTTTCACTCCTGCCCATCCATATATTTTGATTATTTTGTCGAATTTAACAAGTTTTCCTCGACATATTTGTCGACCCAGCTATTACCGCCGATCTTTTTATATGCATCGAAGCTATCTAACCTAGCATTTTCTGGAATATCCTTATTTGTTATTATGCTTTTAAGCACAAGTAATTGAATTTCATTTAATACTTCACTTACCCTCACATCTTCAGCTTCTTTTTTTTCAAGTCTGTCTAATATTAGTAAGTGATCTTTCTTGTGTGTGTTTGTAAACCAGATCAAGTATAGAATTATACCTGTGTTTACCATTTGCGGTGGAACGTATTGAATTGCGTCCATCAACAGTTTTAATAAGTCGTTCATATTATTCTCCGGAATATTTTCCAATTTGAGTTTCTTGTAAATCGTTATTTAAGATATATCTTAGTCTTAAGAATAGTTTGAATTTAAACATACCATTCTGTAAACTTAATTGTTTGTGAATCACTGTTTGAACGACAATTTGATGTAAATCTATATTGAGTTGCTTTCTCTTCTCTTGAAACAGCTACGTTGATATTGAAAGTCCAAGTGGTTCCAGCATTAACATCCTGTCCTCCTGATGCAACTGTTACCCAACCAGAAGAAACATAATACAATTCGAGTGTATACGAACATGGAGCAATCCAGTCATACTGAGTTATCCTACAGTTCATATTGATTGTTTTAGGTCTAACTGCTGTAAATGAAGGTGAAGTGTATACTGGACCAGGAGTGAATCCACTTCTATTTGTTATAAAAGTATTTGAAGCATACGTACCAGTTTGCAATGTCCAATAAACTTTGTTTTGAACAGCTGATGAAGCGATCACTCCAATCATGATAATGCTCCAATTAATAGCCAATTATTAGCAACACTCGTTTTATAAAGAGTTGCTGTTTCATATTGATTCGCAATATTCTTCTTACTACCGACACTCAATATAGTTACACCAGATCCTTGAGCGAAAGTTACTGCTCCAGTTCCATATCTAAAAAATATGATACTAGTTCCAGCTGGAAATAATACACTTGAATCAGGTGGAACTGTAATCGTTGCTGCAGTTGTTATTAAATATAATTTGCCTGAATGAGTTAAATCTAAAGTCGCCGAACCATAAAGCTCACCATACTGAACTAATTTAGCTCTTTCATGAACCATAGCTGTGTTAGCTAATTTTGTACTATTATCAAATGCAACTTGAGTTGGTGCAGTTGGAGAACCAGTAAAAGAAGGGCTTGCTATTGTGGCTTTATTAGCTAAAGTTGAACCAATTTCATCAAGTATATTTTCAACATTAGTTCCAGTGTAATAGTTGGAAGTATCAATAACTGAAACAGCTGACGCTACAGGATCAACAATTGGATTGGCGAATTCTAAACCATCTTCTGTAGCTTTTACTTTAACAAACTTGCCTGAGTGAGATGAATATGCAGTAGGTGTATCTATTAATTCAAGAAAAGTATCAACTCCGCCTTCGCCGCCAGCTGTTGCGCTTAATACACCATCTCCATCAATAATCAGATTGTTACCAACTTTTACTCCACCTAATACCGCCGCACTCGCAGCTGGAAGATTATAGACAGGTGGTATTGTTGGTTTGTTTAATATCGCCGCATCACCAGAAATAGCATTCCAATCTGGTTGTACATTTGCTTCTGCACCTGCGGCGACACTCGCAAGTTTAGATTTCTCGGCAGAAGAGTAATCTTCAGTTGATAGCCCTTTGCCGACGATCTTATCAACTTTATTTGACATAGCAATATCGATCAAGTCCGCATTTCCATTAAAGACTTGAATATCATATGCTTCTGTACTTATTGGTTTTTCCAAATTTAGATTTGGAGTAAAATTAGCCATTTTATACCTCTTGAGCTTCTAGAGCATCAATTCGTTTTATTAATTCATTAATTAGGTTTTGTTGTATTTGAACAGTTTGAACTAAAGGTGCAATCAATTCAGAATATCTGATTCCTTTGTAATGAGCAGTTTGTTCTTCGTTTTGTGAGAAATCTGAACTCATTGTAGGATCAATGTATACTCCAGCATCAAAGCCAGTTTCATCCATTGCTCTCTTAACATCTTGCGCAATAAACCCTAAGTGGTCTCTCTTTCCATCTTTCCATTTGTATGTAACAGGTCTCAGTTTCATTATGAA
>DASSDQ010000074.1:0-5447 GCA_035697025.1 Erysipelotrichaceae bacterium
GTTTTAACATTCAAGAATTCACCTGGATCAAGATTCTGACCAACAAATGTAGTTTGAGGGGCATAGTAGATATAGATAATCTCAGAGAGATAACCAACCGATGGATAAACTAATCCTAATGGAATGATTTCTAACGCTTCATAACCTGTTTCTTCAATCAACTCACGTTTTGCGGCTTCAAGTGGATCTTCATTTGGTTCAAGTTTACCAGCTGGAAACTCTAACATTATCGTAGAAAAAGGATAACGGTACTGTTCAACCAACAAGAGTTCACCTTTCTCGTTGATTGCGGCGATACAAGCACCACCTGGATGTTCCACAACTTCACGCATTGCGAGTCGTCCATCCGGTAATTCAATCTGATCATGACGAACATTGATAATACGTCCATTAAATTTAAGTTGTGTACTGAGAGTTTTTTCGATTAGTTTCATAGCGTCACCATATTGCGATTATATCATGAGCTTCATTGTTAAACGCAAGCTAGAATGTTAAAATAGGCATACGAGGGAATTGGCATGAAACAAGGATTATTTATAACATTTGAAGGACCTGATGGAAGTGGGAAGACAACGGTTAGTCGTTATGTCTATGAATCACTTTTAAAATTAGGGTATCCTGTCATATATACACGCGAACCGGGTGGAATTGATATCGCAGAACAGATTAGACATATTATTTTAGATCCTAAAAATACCGCTATGGATGTTAAAACTGAAGCGTTACTGTATGCGGCAAGTCGTCGTCAACACTTTGTGGAGAAGATACTTCCTGCGTTAAATGAAAACAAAATTGTCTTATGTGATCGATTCGTCGATAGTTCTTTAGCGTATCAAGGGATTGCGCGTGGAATTGGGTTTGATGAAGTCTTGAGTATCAATGAATTTGCGATCGAAGGTCATTTCCCTGATTTGACCTTATATCTTGAAATTGATGCACATAAAGGCTTAAGTCGGATTGAACGTAGAGCGTTCCTAGATCGTTTAGATCAAGAGGCTTTATCGTTTCATGAGAAGGTTGTGGAAGGATATCACAGTGTTATGGAACACTTTAGTCATAGAGTTGTACGCATTAATGCGGATCAAGATGTATTGAAGGTTCAAGAAGTCGCATTTGAACAAGTATTAAGTAAGGTAAAATCCTATGTTTAGTGAGCAGTTAAAAGAACGCCAAATGATTGTGGAAAAAGTTCTTTTTAATGCGCTTAAATATAAACAACCATCCCATGCATATCTATTTGTTGGACCTAAGGGGTCTAAAATGGTTGAAACAGCGATTTTATTAACTCAAAGTTTAGTGTGTAAACACGCTAATCCATGGGCATGTGAAACATGTGATTCGTGTCATCGGATAAAAGATGGTATCTATGCGGATTTAGTTATTCTAGATGGATCTGAGAAATCCATTAAGAAAGAAGATGTTTTACACATGCAGGAACAGTTTTCTAAGACTGCGCTTGAGAGTTATGGTAAGAAGATATATATTATCATCTCTGCAGAGAATGCCTCTACAGAGGCTTTAAATAGCTTATTGAAGTTTCTTGAAGAACCAAGTGGGTATGATACGTATGCCATCTTGATTAGCGAGAAACCAGAACGTTTACTTGAAACGATTGTATCAAGATGTCAGACATTAACATTCAAAGCACAAGATCGTGAAACCTTAATGGAGACTTTAAAGGACAGTGAATTAGAACCATATGAACTTCATTTATTAACCCAAATGGTGAATGATAAAGAAGAATTAATGGTTTTAAAGGATAGTGAAGACTTTAGACAATGTCTAAATCATTTCGGTGAATTTATTGATGAATACAATAAAGCGCCGTATTTAGGTGAATTATATCTTCAAAACAGTGTATTACGACGTAAAGACGCACAAAGTGACCGACAACGTTTGACACTCTTTTTAAACATAGGTATGATGTTTTTTAAGGATGTCTTATTTAAAACAAATACAACATCTATTGTATGGAAGAATCGTATGAATCAATTACCAAGGCAACTCAAGCCTTTGACAGCGTTTACGCTATTTAATGACAGTGTTCATAAAATCACCACCAATGCGAACTTAGGCTTACTAATTGACGCATTGCTCTACCAACTCAAGGAGGAAGAAGTATGACCGAAACCGTGTCACACGAGTATAAATATGTTTTTTCAGTACGTTTTCATGGGAATCAGAAAGCGTATAGTTTTGGAAGTGATGAAGCAATCTATGCACATGAAGAATATGTGGTTGTAGAAACAGCGAGAGGATTAGAATTAGGTCAAGTCATCAGTGAAGCTCGTTTAAAGGCTGAATTGAATCTAACCACAGAGTTAAAACCGATTCTTCGTAAGGCAACTGAGAAGGATGTGAATAGTTATCATAAGAACCAAGATGAAGCGAAAGAGGCACTAAAAACCTGTAATGAGTTGATTCAAAAGTTAAAACTTGATATGAATTTAATCAGTGCAGAATATACCTTAGATCGTTCTAAGATTATATTTGTGTATGTTGCGGATGAGAGAGTTGATTTTAGAGAACTCTTAAAGGATTTAGCAGGACAATTAAAGTGTCGTATTGAACTTAAACAAATCGGACCTCGTGATAAAGCGAAGATGATTGGTGGTATTGGACCGTGTGGCATGGAAACATGTTGTTCAAAGTTCTTGAATAATTTTGATGTTGTATCCATTAATATGGCTAAAAACCAACTATTAGCGCTAAACATTTCCAAGTTATCGGGACAATGTGGAAAGCTCATGTGTTGTTTAAAATATGAGGATGAAAATTACAAAGAAATGCGTAAAGGATGTCCTAAGATGAATGAACAAATTGATCATGATGGTAAACGTTACCGTGTGACCAGTATGAATGTCATTACTCAACAAGCTAAGTTGGAAAATCGTGAAGAAGCACATTTCTTACCGTTTGAAGAAGCATTTAAGGATTATCGTAAGAAGGAAAATTCAACCAATGAAGAGACAAAAGAGCTTTCAGAATGAAATCTGTAGTCTTTATCTAGTTGCGACACCCATCGGAAATTTAGAAGAAATGACGCCTCGTGCGATTGAGATTCTAAAGGATGTGAGTGTTATTGCGGCAGAAGACACACGGAATACCGTTCGTTTACTTCAACATTTCGACATTAAGACGAAACTTATTGCGCATCATTCGCATAATGAACATGATAGTGCGACAGGGATTATTAAATTGCTTCAAAGTGGTCAAGATGTTGCGTTGGTAAGTGATGCGGGTTATCCTCTCATCAGTGATCCAGGTTCATATCTTGTCCAGTCGGTAATTGATGCAGGCTTTAATGTGGTTCCTATCTCAGGAAGTAGCGCAGTATTGAACGCACTTGTGGCCTCTGGATTATCCCCTCAACCATTCTTGTTTTATGGGTTTCTCCCACTACAAGACAAGGAATGTAATCAAGAGTTAAATCAATTAAAAGCATACCCTTATACACTTGTCTTCTATGAAGCACCTCATCGTATTCAGAAAACCATCCAAAAGATGATTCCAGTGATGGGCGATCGTAAAGCATGCCTAGCACGTGAGATTACGAAGATGTATGAAGAGTTTATGCGGGGCACACTAAGTGAAATCCTTGAAAACAGTGAAGATCTTAAAGGTGAACTTGTACTAATAGTAGAAGGTAATACAGAAGATAGAGAGAAAGCCATTGATTTAACAGAGATTCACCAAAGAATCAAAGTCTATATCGAAGGTGGTGTCAGCGCTTCGCAAGCGATTAAACAAGTCGCAAAAGATACAGGCATGAATAAGAATGATATCTATTCGTTCTATCATTCCAAAGACATTAAAAATGAGCATTCTTAAGGGATAAAATATTATCCCTTTTTTATAACACATCATTCTACAAATGTAGAAATAATAGTTGATATTTATAAACTACATATGTAGAATGTAAATAGGGACATCATGGGTAGGAGAAGTGAATAATGTATTTTAAAATTTCGAATTAAATTACGATAAGAAAAGGGGAAAAATGAAAACAAGAAAACATATTTTGAGTATTTTAGTAGTTGGAATTTTTGTTAGTTTGACTATTTTATCTGTTTCTGCACGTTATACAATTGGAAATGTTCAATACATTCAAAACAATAGTACAAGCACTGTAACTAATTGTTATGCAGTTGTTCCGAATCCCGACCCATCTATTACTAATCAGATTAGAGGAAAATTCTGGTATGACACCGATGATAATGGAGTTGAAGAATCTTATTGGAGTTATTCAAGTTGGTCTACTACTGGAGCTAGTGTTTATGAAGCGCTTGGTCATTCAAGTGATAGACCATGTGAATTAGTAGGATATTCTACGTACTAGCTTATGATTAAATCAATAACGTCTAAAATTACAATTAATCGATATTTAATAGTGGCTTATTTGTTATTGAGCTTTCTTTTCTTTACCTTGATGTCCCATTATACAAAGACTATTCTTAAAAAAATGGAATATAGTGCTGATAATGGTTATTTAAATTATGAAACAGTATATACACTTGATACTGAGTACATATTAAGATTTAAAGATGATCATGAGATGATTAAACATCTAAAAAATGAACTTAATTACTTCACAATCATAAAACGTGAAGGGTCTTTATATGGTGTATATGTTTATAATGACGATTGGTTAATTCCGTTATCTGAAGGAAGAATTTTTTCTGTAGAAGAAATGGAAAGTGAAGAACGGTTTTTAATTTCAAATAAAGATAATAATGGAATTATTGTTGGGAAACCTTTAAATGTCGAAAATAGAACTTTTGTAAATTTGTTCTCATTAGAACGAAAAATGTTAGCAACAAACTCTAATGTATTATATGGAACATACATTATTAATCAAAATATAAACAATCTGGAATACTATCAAAACGTAAATATTTTCTTGGATACTCCAGCAGAAAAGAAATATAATGATTTGTTTCTTATATTTTTTCTAGCCGGAATAGTACAACTGTTTATAACAATGTACTCGACTCAAAAAAATAGAATATCAGTATTAAAATTATGTGGTAGAAGCAACAATGAAATACTTAGTGAATACTATATTTCAGGATTCACTGTATTTCTATTATCAAATATAACAGGATTAGTAATTTATATTTTAAAGTATCCACATTTTCTAAAAATGAAACTATTCTTTAATGAGTTTATTTATTACACCGCCACAACCTTCTTGGTATCAATTCCAGTTTTAATTATAGTATTCATAGTTGTTACAATTTATGTTATCAGAGCCAAACCAATAGATTTATTGAGGAGAATGGAAGAATGATTAAAATATATTCTAACTATTTGTTTAAAACAAAAATATGGATATGTATTTATAGAATCATTATGATTAGTTTTATGGTTGTGCTAGTTAACCTCCTCAATATTGAAATGCTAGATATGGAGAAAATTGTAAGAGACTATAAACAATTTGATCCCGA
>DASSDQ010000075.1:0-2905 GCA_035697025.1 Erysipelotrichaceae bacterium
AGCAATATATAGTCAGGTACACCCACTTTACCAATATCATGTAAAGGCGCAGTCTCAAATATTTCCATAATATATTCTTCAGTAAGAATATCCTTATATCGATCCTTCTTTGCAAGTTCTTCACAAATTGCTTTAATAAAATATTGTGTTCTAATTGTATGATTTCCTGATTCAATATCGCGAATTTCAAGTAAACCAATTAATGCATGTATTGTAATAGAACGTGTTAACGCAATTTCACTCGTTCTTTCTTTTACAGTTTCTTCTAAAATCGAATTATTTTCTTCAAGTAATTTAGTCGCTTGTTTTAAACGTGAATGTATATCAATTCTCTTTCTAAGAGACTCAATATTTAAAGGTTTACGGATATAATCTACTGCACCTAAGGATAATCCCTTTATTTCATTCTCTAGTTCATCATGATTCGTTAAAATCAATGTCACAATTTTAGCGTACTTTGAATTATTTCGCATGATTTCTAATACCTCGAAACCATTCATTCTTGGCATATTGATATCTAGAATCATTAAATCAATATCAGGCACTTTATCTATAACTTCAAAAGCCTCGATTCCGTCTTTTGCGAAATAAAGGTTTTGATCTGATAAGATCGCTTTAATTAATGCGACATCTACAATCGAATCTTCTACAATGAGAATTTTGTTTTCCATAAATACTCCTTTAATTTATTGATTTAAAATCAGATTACCTTCAGTTTCGACTTGTTTAAGAAAGTCTTCGATTGATAATTCATTTGTCATAACCGCGTGTAATCCAGGCGCATAGATATTATTTTTGACAGTTTGCCATTTAGCGGTTGGAACATCAATACTTGGGTTTTCAAAACCTGTAGTAAATGGTATGTATTGCGGATTCTCAATAAACACTAAACTATTTATTAAGTCGTTACGCGCAGGAACACGGAAAGGATAATATGCATCATGTTCTGGGCTATATTCACCTTTCATTATCTCTTCTTGTGCTTCAATTGAAATCATATAATTGATAAATCTAATCGCCTCTTCTTTGTCCTCTTGAGTCATTTCTGGTTCGATTGATAATAATAATGGACCAACTTCTGGACTTAACCCTATATTACTTAAATTGATAATACCCGTTTCAAATAAACTCCCATTCTTCTCTATATCCGTTATACCCCAAACTCCTTGAAATTCAAACGCTAGTTTCTGATCTCTGAAATAATTCATTATCTCAACACCAGTATCATCTAACCAAGTTGGTTGTGCGTATTGACCTAAAACATCCTTATAGAAACGAATCGCATCTAATGAATTATTATTGTTTATTGTTACTTTTGTTCCACTCTCATCAACTAGACTAGAACCAAATCCATAAATAAATTGATTTACCATCCATGAAATATCATTATGATTTGCACCAACTAAACCAATTCCATATGCATCCGTATTTTCATCAACTAGTTTTAACGCATCAACGAGTGTTTCTAAACTATTAATTTGTTCAGGTATTACACCAACCGAATCTAGAATATTCTTATTATAAATCAATACGATTGAATGACTAACCCATGGAATTCCATAAACATTTTCATTTACTTTACCTAAATTCCATAAATCAGGATAGTACAACTCCTCTTGATTTGAAAATTCATCACTTAGGTTAACTAATTGTTCTTGATTACCAAAGTATTTTACAAATCGATATGGAAGTACGTAAATTGTTTTATGTTCATCATCTGTTATTAGATTATTTAATGTATCAAAATCTTCATCTCCACCTTGAAGAACAATACGATAATTCTTATTTTGTGCATTATAAACATCTACAACTTCTTGTATAGCCACACCTCGTCCAGAATAATCTGTCCAAGTTATTCGAAAATATAAATCCTTGATTTCTACCTTTGAACAAGCAAAAAGATTAACAATAATGAAACATGTAAGAATTACAATAAAACTCCTTTTTCTCATCAAATAGTTTGCCTTTCATTTTAGTCATGTGGCGTTGATTATGAAATATTTCATTTTAGATTTAGATATTATTAGTTATTAGAGTTAATCTATTTAAAGTGTACATCTTCATACGATAGTGTACAATCAATGTTATTAAATATTAAAAACCCTATTTTATTTCCCCCGAAACCATTATTTATATAATAACACTTAATACACTGTTGTAAAAACAAAATTAAAGTAAAAAACCCTTTTAGCTAAAGAGTTTTTTATGTTTATTATTTCACTTCACACACTCCTAATTCACTTACTATAATCATTTATTTTTAACTACTCATAATGTAATGCTTCAACTCTGAGAATCATATCATCGTACTCAATAGCTTAAACAATAAAATCATCACTACGAAATTTAAATTCTTGTTTTTTTATCATCTAAACAATCTTTTGTAGAGATCATTAAATTTATTGTATTGTGCTCAAGAACATTTAGCGCATCTTGTCCATCAATTGCTTCAAGTGCTAAAAAGCCAGCACGTTCGAGGTAACTTCGATATAGTTTTCTTTTATTTGAATTATCTTCAACAATTAATACGTTTAACATACGTTCTCCGATTTATTGATACATATCAATAATTCTATTTTATGTATGAAAGATAAACTATATATGAATATACATTTAAAAAATAAAAAAAATCCTATTTAGATAATAGGATTCCGTTTAATTTAGAATAAGAATGGTGCCCCGGGTCGGAGTCGAACCGACACGACTTTCGTCGATGGATTTTGAGTCCATTGCGTCTACCAATTTCACCACCAGGGCATTGCATGATTTATCTTATCGTATATTGGTAAAAAAATCAATCAAATACTTTATAATTTACCAACCTCGAGATGAACCACCGCCGCCAGTGCTTCCACCACCGCCTCGATTGAATGAACCACCACCACTTCTACCACCAAATGTAGAC
>DASSDQ010000076.1:0-11837 GCA_035697025.1 Erysipelotrichaceae bacterium
TCCATTACAAGTGAACTCATATGAAAAATACTCTCGGCAAGACCGATTTCTACTAATGTTAATCCTTTATATGCGAAATATGTCATCCAAATTATCTGGGTAAAATTCAAACTTGTAAAAAACTCAAACAGATAATTACGATTAATATTTTTTTTATAATTATTGGCCGAAATCAAAACGATAATGTCCTGTTACACCCATCGTGTAATAACCATATTCTAAACGATCTTCTTCACGGAGTGGTTGATCGTTATTATGTATTAAATACGGAATATCATTCTCATTACGTATATCTGAGACAATCCCAATATGTTCATCATCACCAAATACGACGATATCCCCTGTTTTCCATTCGCTTGTTTCATAGATATCATTCGTTAATACTTGAGCATGATTTTGGAAAAAAACCGTTAAATTTTGTACACGTCTAAAATCAATATTTGGATCACGATACGCTATTTTAGAATAATCCGAACGATTATCGATAATATCTTGATCAACTAAATCCTTAAGTAAAATACCTGCTTCTTTAAATGCTCTCCATACTAAATCTGTACATGTTCCTTCATTATCCGGAGGGTATCCACCAGCATAATATGCACTTATATACTCAGGCATTGCTAAAGCATCCTTTCGGGCACCTAGGATAAGTTTTTCTAATGGAGTAAGAACAATTACTTCTTCTACAGGTTCTTCAACTGTTGATTCTTCATTCTTTGGAAGATTTAAATATGTATATAACAGGATTGATGACACCAATAAGACGAAGATCAAAATCACCCATTGTACTCTAAGTTTTCTTTTTTTATGTTTTTTTATGTATGACATGGCAATAGTATACCATTTTTCCTTTTATTTCATATGTTTTGTAATCTATATTTTGCTATAATTTAACTATAAGAAAGGAAGATATTCATGAAAAAATATGCATGCATGGCTTGTGATTATATCTATGATCCAGCCGTAGGAGATCCAGATAGCGGAATTGCTCCTGGAACAGCCTTCGAGGATATTCCTGATGATTGGTACTGCCCACTTTGTGGCGTAGACAAAACCAGTTTCACACCAATAGACTAATAATAAAAGCGGAGAAATCCGCTTTTAACTTATTTATTCAAAATTGAATTCGCAATATCTTTGGCTAATGCATCTAATTCTAATAAATTATGATCACGTAACGTTGATTTAACCATAAGTGGCTCACCAACTATTTCAATATTTTTCATCTTTTCTAACAATGATTGTATTGTTTCTAATGTTGTTCCACCCCATGTAGAGTTCACAATAATCGAGAATTTTCTATTTTGTAGATTAAGACTAGCTAATTCATGCAATAGATTATAGACCTTATAAAACACATTCGTATTATAAGTTGGTGTCGCAATAACAATATGACTATATTTCCAAGCTTCAGATACTAAATAAGATGGATCAAATTCAGATACATCATAAACACGCATATCTCGAACTCCGTATTCACCTAATCTTGTAGCTAAATTATCTGCGATATTTTCTGTATTATTGTACATTGTGCCATATATAATCAAAGCACTATGTGTTTCTGGAATATACTTTGACCATTTATCATATTTATCAAGTATTAAAGCTAATTCATCATTTCGATATATCGGTCCATGTAATGGACAAATCATTTCAATAACTTCATTGGATAATTTTCGCATAATACCTTGAACTGGTGTACCAAACTTCCCTACAATATTTGAATAATAACGTCTAGCTTCATCTAAGTAATCGCGACGATAATCCATCTCATCCGCAAAATATGTCCCGTTATGAGCTCCAAAAGTGCCAAACGCATCCGCAGAGAATAATATATGGTTCGTAAAGTCGAGTGTCATCATAACTTCAGGCCAATGTACCATTGGGGCAGTATAAAATCTTAATTTTCGTGATCCAAGATCTAATTCTTCACCATCTTTAACGATTTGATAGTTCTTACTCGCATCAAACGCATAAAACTGCTCGAAAAATTGAAATGTTTTCGCATTTCCAATAAATCTAACATCAGGATAACGACGAATAATATTCTCAATATTTCCGCAATGATCTGGTTCCATGTGATTTACGACTAAATAATCCAATGTTCTACCATTTAATACATGTTCAATATTATCAAGGAATAATTGACTAATTGAACTATCTACAGTATCTAATAAACAAGTCTTCTCATCTATGATTAAGAACGAGTTATACGATACTCCAAAACGCAACGGAAATAAGTTCTCAAAACGTTGTAAACGTCGATCATTACCACCTACCCAATATAAACCTTTTGATACTTCTTTTGTATTATGCATACGATGTTCCCTCTTACCGATTAGATTATACATCTAACTATTTATAAATTCTTTAAATACACATCTATCACATTAAACATTAAGCATAATTAATGTTTTTTTCATCTTTAAATTCTTTTACCCTTTGAACATAGGCAGAAATTAAATCATCTTCAAATGGTATCTTATCCTCACCATATCCAAGCGATTTAAATAATTGTTTCGTAAACAAAGGATTTAAAATTAAAAACGGTCCTAAACAATGTGTTCCATAAAAGTTATTTTTCTTTATTCCCTCAAAATTACTATCTTTATTAAACCCTATACCACGTATCATACTCATCCATGTTGGTAACTCTCCAATAGGATGTAGAGTAGTAAACTGACTTTTGAAACCTACAACTTCAAGACCATTTATAGTCGCTAAAACATACGAGTTGAAGCGATGCATTAAATCTTGTTTACTATAGAATGGAAAGATATCTAGTGCTGGTATCTTATTACCACTATCATCAATAATATACGAACCAAATATTTCTAATGCATTTCCAGTTATCCAGAAATAATCATTATTGCTAATCTTATTTTGAATTATGTTCTTGTATGGTAGTAATTTATTAATAATAATTGTTTGAAATCGTTCAGTTGTTGGTCCCATAAACACAAGATCAACTTTATTATTCACAAAATATGGAACATCATTCATTTCTGTTTCGATAAAAATCGCATCTTTAAATGCTTTCTTAAAATAATCAATATTTCCTTTTTCACCATAAAGTGCTGAAACACTTGGATATAGAAGTTCAATAATCATTATCTATTACTCCCTTCTATTCGATTAATTAATCGTTGGCGAATCACTTTTGCTTCTGGAATATTTTTAGTACCATTTAGAATAAAAACTGTATCTACTTTATCAAAATCAACACATTCTGCAGTATCTAGTTCTTCCCAAGCATAAGAGTATTTGCTTTCATCAATTCCAGCTAACATAACACGGATCTTTAAATCAAGTACACGTTGCCCACCACCAATAATTTGCTTGATATAATCTTGATCAAGATATTCGAAATCAGTGTCATAATACCATGCGTTATTTTCACTCAACGTATGATGTTCTGTATTTTCATTAATCAATATAACCGCAATCTTTAAGTGCGTTTGTTTACGAATATAATCAAATACACGTGAAGTAGCGACTGGGTTCTGATCTTTTGTCATCATAATCACAATTTGTTTATCTTGAACTTTAACAACATCAAAACGTGATTTTACAATTTCAAGTTTATTGAGTTCATCCTTAATCTGATCTAAATCCAAGCCGATAGAATGCAAGAAAGTAATACAGGATAAAAGATTATAATGATCTGTAGTATTATCTCCAATCGCATTAAAACGTACAACACGATCTTTAAATCGAATAACTAGTTCATTTGTATTTACATCTAAATACGATTTTATATCCGCATCAATTGACTTAAAATCACAATTTGGGCAATGAACTTTACCAATATGATGGTAACGATTAAAATCATAAACTAATGTATGGTTACATTTTGGGCAATTAACTAAGTCTTTTATTCTACTATCAGTAATTTCTATTTCATTTTCTATTTTATCTAAACTATAGCTAATGCGTTTATTTCCAGCACAAATAAAAGAACTTAAAGGATCATCCGCATTAACGATTAATTGAGTTTCTAAGGGAATTGTTTTTTCTAAAATGTCGCTTATAAATTCTACATGTGCATTACGTCTGTACGAATCTCTAAATAGATTCGTAAGAATCAAAGTATCTGGTTTAATATATGGATATATTTTTGGTGATATTCGTTCATCCACCTCTAACACTACATAATCTACAATTGTCTTTGATCCAAAAATACTAGTCGCATTTACCATTGTAGTAATAATGCCTTCTTGGATATTACTTCCCATCGCATTATTCGAAATTTTGTAGTTAGCTTTTATTAATACATCACTAATTAAATTTGTTACGGTTGTTTTTCCATTTGTCCCAGTTATCGCAACTAATTTCTTTGGTTTTGGAATATATCGCAAAAAATCAGGACATATTTTCATCGCTAAACCACCTGGAAAATGTGTCCCATTTCGTCCAAGTGTTTTTAATGTAAAAATTGCTAATTTGGCGCTCCATAAAGCGATAGTGTATCGTATAGGTTTCATTATTTAATTATAGTCAAAATTAAACTTATAAACAAATTAGATTTATCGTAATAGTAACTTTTTAACTAATTTTGCGAGGGGTTGAATAAATGGAAGTTCATATTCTTGATAATACCATCCACGTTGCGCTGCTATGACAATTAATCCAAGCTCTATCATCGCAATTATCCAAAATAATAATCCCAATAAAGGAAATATGAATATAACTAATGTAGCGATAATATTAAAAATGAATAGTGTAATAGCTTGAATCGCATGTTGTTTGACTAATGCGCTTTCTTTTTCAATAAATAGAATGATAAAAGGAATTGTAAAAGATAAAAATGAAATAGGTTCTATTAAACTGAGAACGAACGCACCAAACCAAACAATTAAAATAACAAGATTCGCATCAATTCCTAAAGATGATTTATGCGGTGTGTGTTTTATTCGTGCCATATGATCCTCCTTAATTTCACTATACATTTACTTACATAAAATCACAATAAAAACACCTATTATTTAATAGGTGCTAACTCATTTACAAACGTATAGAAATCTTCGTATTCTCCAGAATATGTCACAGAATCAGGTAATGCTTCATTTTGCATAATATGATTCGTGATTAAGTATGTCTTCATATTTAAATGTGAAACAATCATATCTTCATTAAGATCATTTCCAACCATTAAACATTCCTCTGGTTTTAGATTTAAATCACTTAATACTTCTTCATAGAATTTTAATTGAGGCTTACAATAATGATTCTTTTCAAAAGATGTAACATATTCGAAATCATTACGATCACAGCCTGTCCATTCAATGCGTTTTTCGATTGCGATCTTAGGAAACATTGGATTTGTTGCTATGACTAAACGATATCCTTTTTCCTTTAATAACTTTACTGCTTTTTGAACATATTCATTTGGAATAACCGCTTGTCGAATTTGATCAAATTCATTTAAGTAAAATGTATTAAATCGTTCTTGCATCCAAGTAATATCATCGTTCACAATCAACTTTAAAGCTTCCATAAAAGCTTCTTCATTTGTCTTAGAACTTGTATCTTTTACCATTGCTTTAGTGGCTGACCAAATAATTTTAATAAATTCTTTTGGTTCGTATTTATCTAAGAAATAGGAAGATAATCCTTTAAAATAGATTGCTTCAAATGCTTCACCATTTATCGGAAGTAAAGTACCATCTAAATCAAATAATATCGTATTAATACTATTCATCCTTATTACCTTCATCAAGTAAATCAATTACATAATTTGGTAGTGCAAATGATGCTTCATGTACTTTAGAATTGTAATATTTTGTTTTAAGATTCAATGATTTCCATGCATCTTTCTTAAAATCTTTAATTGGATCAAGCTTCTTACTCGCAAATCCAAATAACCAGTGACCAGACGCATAAGTCGGGATAAATGCTTGATATACTTGTGCAATTGGGAAAGATTCCACGATACGTTTATGAGCACGTTGCATATTCTTTTTATAATGATCATAGAATGGACTTTCGTGTTGATTCACGAGAATACCATTTTCATTTAGAGCTGAGAAACAATCCGCATAGAATGTACGCGTAAACAATCCTTCGCCAGGTCCAAAAGGATCCGTAGAATCGACAATAATCAAATCATACTCATTCTTCTTTGATGCTACAAACTTTAAACCATCTTCAAAATACAAGTTGACTCTTTCATCTCTTAATTTATTTGCGGTAATAGGAAAATACTCTTCACATACTTGAACAACCATTTCATCAATTTCAACCATATCGATTGATTCAATGGAAGGATAACGGCATAATTCGCGAACTGTACCACCATCACCTGCCCCAATAACAAGTACTTTCTTTATTTCAGGATTAACATGCATTGGTACATGTACAATCATGTCATGATAAATGAATTCATCTTTTTCTGTAATCATAATATATCCATCTAATGTAAAGAAGCGACCTAATTCTTTTGATTCAAAAACATCAATACGTTGAAAAGGACTTTGTTTACTTAAAATTTGTTTCTCAACATGCACTGAGAACTTAATTGTTTCTGAATGAAACTCACTGTACCATAGGTCAATCATGATTCATCCTCCTTGTTAAATATATTACGACCATTAAAGATTTCTGTCATTTCGTGATGAACTAAATGATAAATTTCTTCTTGATCGGTTTCACTTAGGTTATTTAGATTACTTGTAAATAGATAGTTCTCTAATACAATATCTTTTAACATCATCTTCGTATGGAATAAATTAGATTCATACACATTCACATCAATTCGATTATAACGATCTAATGTATTTACATCGATATAGTTTTGGATTGAGTTAATATCATGATCAATAAAGAATTTCTTGCCATCTAATCCTCGAGTAAATCCACGTACTCTATAATCAATTGTAATAATATCTGAATCAAAGCTTGCGATTAGATAATCAAGTGCTTTTAATGGAGAAATACGTCCACATGTTGAAACATCAATATCGACTCTAAACGTTGAAATTTCATGATTTGGATGATATTCAGGATAGGTATGTACAGTCACATGACTCTTATCAAGATGACCAACAATTGTACGAGGAGTTACTACCCCATTTTCAATTGTTGCGACATTACATGATGCATCTAAATGACTTTCATCAATCGGTTCCTCACTAATCAATATCGTAACACTTGCCCCTTGAGGTTCATAATCTTGTTTCGCAATATTTAAAACATGTGCCCCAATCATACTTGTAACATCCGTCAATATTTTAGTTAATCGAGTTGAATTATACTGTTCGTCAATATACGCTAAATAATCTTTTCTTTCTTCTTCTGTCTTTGCATAACAGATGTCATAAATATTGAAACTGCAAGTTTTTGTTAGGTTATTGAACCCATACAAAGCTATTTTTTTCATTGTAATACCCTTTCTGAAATACGTATCAATTATACAGTAAGCAAATATTAATGCAATATAGACAAAGATAAATATGCTAAACTTAAATTATGCTAATCTACGTAATCTATCGATCAAATTCATTATGGAAAAATAACCAAAGCCAAGGTATTTTAGATGACCTATCTAAACTTTACCATTGGGGTACTTTAAAATACAGTAAGACTGGTAAACCTATGGTTGATAATGGATATATATCTGTAAGCCATTCAAAAAATCTACTTGTGGTTGCTCATCATATTCATGAAATCGGCATCGATTGTGAATATATACGTCCTCTAAGTAACGTATTAATCGAAAAACTTCACTTAGATTCTATACATCCATTATTAGATTGGTGTAAACGTGAATCAGTAATTAAATTACTAGACGATAAAACGTATTTATTAAAAAAAGAGTTGAACGATATTTTTTTTGAAGAAATAACATTTAACCCTGATTTCTGTATCGTGCTTTCTTCTAAATCAAAAATTGAATCATACGAAATAATCCATTTAGATGAAAGCTTAAATATTATAGAACCGATTCAATAATCGTTTTAACTTTTTCAGCACATTCAGAATAACTTAATGTAGAATACTCACTTACTTCAATTGGATCATGATAGGTTATTTCAATTTCTGATACATTTGAATTGTATTCATCCATCTTATAAGAGTTTTTTAGTGTTACTGGTAATATCTTTACCTTCGAACCATACGCTGGCAAGAATGCGCCTACTTTAAATTCTAGCATGGATTGTTGTCTTGAACGTGTACCCTCTGGGAATACAAGTAGAGATTTTTTTTCTTTTAGAAAACGCATAGATTGTCTTAACATTTGGACATTCTCTTCAAAATCATTTCGATTAAATGTAATAAACTCGATTTTTCGTCCCCACGTTCCTATAACTGGAAGTTTTAGATTTTCTTCTTTAGAAATGAAACTATTCGCAATAGGACTTGCCGCGACTAAAAAGATAGGATCAAATGTACCTTGATGATTTGAAACGATATAGTATGTTTCATCTGAATTTATTTTTTCAGATACATGTACGATCAATTTAATTCTCCAATTTTTTACAATTGTTTTACATAATTTCTGTATGATTAAAAATTTATCACGAAAAGCTAAATCATCAATATTTAGTGACTTCAAATAGACCCAAGGTAAATAGAATAGGAAAACGAGCAGACGATATAATGTCATCTACTCACCTACACTGAACATCAATTCTGCACTACAAACAACTTGATCGTTGACATATGCTTTCGCAGACGCAAACCCGATGGATGAACGTTGGCGGGTTAAACTAACTTCTAGCTTCAGTACATCACCTGGGCGTACGACTTGTTTAAAACGTACTTGATCGATTCCAGCGAAATAAGCTATTTTACCTTTGAATTGTTCTTGTGATAATAATAATACTGCACCTGTTTGTGCTAGTGCTTCGATAATTAAAACACCAGGCATGACTGCTTTCTCAGGAAAATGTCCTTGAAAGAAAGGTTCATTAATCGTGACAGCTTTACGTCCAATGATTGTATTTTCAATAATATCATCGATTTGATCAATTAAAAGAAATGGGTATCGATGTGGGATTATCGCTTTAATTTGTTCGATATTGTATTTCATTAATCCCACTTCCTTAAGATAATCGACGCATTATGTCCGCCAAAACCTAATGAATTAGACATAACTGTTTTGATTGCTTGATGTCTACCTTTACCTAGAACAACATCTAAATCACAAAGTGGATCTTGAGCTTTCGTATTAATCGTCGCTGGTATATATCCATCTTGTAGAGCTTTAACACATATGATTGCTTCTACAGCACCACTAGCCCCTAATAAATGACCTGTATATGACTTTGTGGAAGACATTGCTAACTTTGTACTATGTTCACCAAACGCTAATTTAACCGCTTTAGTTTCAGTCTTATCATTTAAAGGTGTGCTTGTACCATGCGCATTAATGTAATCAATCGATTCTTTTTCAATCATCGCATCATTAATCGCTTCTTCCATCGCATAAGCTGCCCCTGACCCATCTTCGACCGGTGCTGTTATATGATGTGCATCGCATGAACTTCCATACCCAATAACTTCCGCAAGTATGTTTGCTTTACGAGCTAATGCATGTTCGAGTTCTTCTAATATTAAAATACCAGAACCTTCACCCATCACAAACCCACTTCGATTTTCATCAAATGGAATACTTGCGTAATTTTTATCATTTCCAGCATGTAAAGCTCGCATTACCATAAACCCCGCAATACCCAGTGGTGTAATAGCGGCTTCACTACCACCCGCAATCATCACATCCTGATAACCATCACGAATTTTATGAAATGCTTCACCAATCGCATTTGTACCTGCTGCACATGCAGTTACTACTGAGGAACATAACCCTTGAGCTTTATTATCAATCGCAACTTGTCCAGCCGCAAGATTAATTAATGTCATTGGAATAAAATAAGGAGAAATACGACTTGGTCCTCTTTCTTTTAAACTATTACTTGCATTTTCAAGAGATGCTAAACCACCAATTCCAGATCCAATAATTACTCCAAAACGTTTCTTATTAATACGTTCTAAATCAAGTTTAGAATCAGTTAATGCTTGTTTCGCAGCGATACGCGCAAAAACTGTAAATCGATCATTGAACTGTAATTCACGTTTAGTGAAGTACATATCTTCAATCAAATCTTTTACTTCTGCAGCTAATTTAACTTTATATTCATCAGTATTAAATGACTTAATTTCATCAATTCCACATTCTTGATTTAAGATACTATTCCAGAATGTTTCTAAATCATTTCCGATCGGACTAACAACTCCCATACCCGTAATTACAACTCTTCGTTTCATATTACATCACCATTCCGCCATCCACTTGAATGACTTGTCCATTTATGTAGTTTGCTTTATTACTCGCAAGAAATAATGCACAGTTAGATATATCTTCACATGATCCAAAACGACCATTCGGAATCTGTTTAAGAATTGATTGTTTTAACTCATCACTTAATTGATCCGTCATACGAGTCTGGATAAATCCAGGCGCAATCGCATTAACATTAATATTACGTGTTGCACATTCTTTTGCTAAAGACTTGGTTAACCCAATAAGCCCTGCTTTAGAAGCCGCATAATTTGCTTGACCAGCATTACCAATTAAACCAATAACACTTGTCATATTGATAATTTTCCCAGATCGCGCTTTAAACATATATTTTAAAACAGCTTTCGAACAATTAAATGCACCTTTAAGGTTAATATCAATCACATCTTCAAAGTCGCTCTCCTTCATACGAAGAACTAAACCATCTCGTGTAATGCCTGAGTTATTGATTAAAACATCAATCTTTCCAAAAGTACTAATTATTGTTTGGATGTTCTTTTCAACTTCATCCCCTTTTGATACATCAAATCCAAGAACGAGTGTTTTACTTCCAAACGTTTCACATTCTTGTGCAACTTCCATAGCACTAGCCATATTCGAGCTATAATTCAAAACTAAATCATAGCCTGCTTTCGCAAAATCAAGCGCAATTTGACGACCAATACCACTTGAAGCACCGGTCACAAGACATACTAATTTATCCATTGAGTTCACCTATGAGTTGTTCAATACTCTCTTTCGAATCAACCGAGAATACTCGCGCATCTGGTAATATTTGTTTAACTAATTTCTGTAAACTATTCTTAGGACCTATTTCAATAAAACAATCAACTCCTAATTCATTCATTCTCTCAATTGTTTTAACCCATTGTACAGATGAACAGATTTGTTTTGTGAGCGCTTGTTTTACATCAAATTCTTCTAATCCACTTATATTAAATAACATGGAACAAGTAAGTTCATTAAATGTATAGTTTTCTAATTCTTTGGATAATTGGAGGCTTGCTTCATTTAATAGAGATGTATGGAAGGCACCGCTAACTGCTAATGGAATACAACGAATCTTTAACTCTTTCAAACGATTAATAGAAATCTCTAAAGCTTTATTTTCACCACTAATCACCGTTTGTGATGGACTATTGTAATTCGCAATTTCAATTAAACCATGTCCTTCATTTTGAACTTCATAAACAACTTCTTGTATTAAATCTAACTTATCACTTAACACAGCTGCCATTCCACTTACGTTTAATGGTAATGCATTGCTCATTATCTCTGCGCGTTTTGACACCAACTTTATCGCTTGATTAATCCCTAATCCATTCGCATAACATAATGCACTATACTCACCTAAGCTCAATCCAGCCACAACATCCGCATGAATACCTTCTTCATATAATGCTCTCGCAATAGCGAGTGAAGTGATAAGTAAACTTGGTTGAGTATAGTATGTTTGATCAAGTAATTCCTTTGGTCCGTTGAAACAAACATCTTTGACATCAAAATCCAATTTAACTGAATCAAATAGTTCTTTCGA
>DASSDQ010000077.1:0-16069 GCA_035697025.1 Erysipelotrichaceae bacterium
TGTATTATCAAACGCAGTAATTACATCGCCTTCTTTTATACCAGAAAGCTCTGCAGGACTACCCTTAATAACGCTCATGACATATAATCCTGTATTTAGATCTAATCGTATACCATAATAACTCTTTTGATAAACCGCTAACTCATCTAGACTAACCGCTGATATTCCAACAACTGGGCGAATAACTTCACCATTGTCTTTTAATTGTTGGATAATCGGAATAATTTCATTGATTGGTATCGCAAATCCCATACCTTCGACAGAACTATCCGCAATCTTCATTGATGTAATTCCAATCAATTCCCCAGCTAAGTTAATTAGTGGTCCACCACTATTCCCAGGATTGATTGCCGCATCTGTTTGAAGTACGATACTATCCCAATCATCTGTCCCATTGTTATCAAGATCAACTGGTACTACACGATCTTTACCAGATATGATTCCCATCGTTACTGAGCCTTGGAAAGATAGACCTAATGGACTACCTATCGCTAACGCATTTTCACCCACTTTAACAAGTGAAGAATCGCCTAATTTAAACGCATTAACATCAAAATCTACTTTTACTTCGAGTAATGCAAGATCTGTAAATACATCGGATCCGATGAGTGTAGCCTCTAGTTCTTCACCATTCGCAAATACAACTCGAATCTTTGATGCATTCTCAACAACATGATTGTTCGTTATAATATGCACAATGTTATCTTTACTATCAAAAATCGCTCCACTACCAGTAGAAACTACTTCTTCAAACTCAATTGCTTGAATTCCAACTACTTTTTCAATGGAATCTTCCACAACTCGTGTAACATCTGTATCAAACTCTGTTACTACAGTTTGTACAACAGTTCCATCGGGATTTACAGTTGTGTCTGCTTTAGGGTTAAAGAATACTTCATAAGTTAAAACACTATTCCAAATGAGCAATACTAAGATTAGGCTCGTAGTTAGTAATTTCTTCATAATCTAATCCTCCTTGTATCATGATACTTTGTGAAGCACATCGTATTGAATAATCGTTTGGGTTTAATCCTTCTTTTTCAAACGCCTCTATCACACATTGTATAGCCAAATCAGGTTGATTCGCTTCTTGTGATAAATGCGCTAAAACGATATCTTTCGTTTTGTGTGTTACCAATTGTGATAATAAATATGCACAATCTTCATTACTTAAATGTCCTGTGTCTGATAAGATACGTTGTTTCGTCATATAAGGTCGATTGGATTTCATTAACAAATCGACATCATGATTACTTTCTATAATATAATAGTCCGCATCCTTAATAAGATTAAAGTCTTTTGACTTAACATAACCCGTATCTGTCATATAAACAAGTTTTTCGTTCGCATGTTCGATAATATATCCAAATATCATTTCACAATCATGTGAAAGTACAATCGGCATAATATCGACATCATTGATTCGATGTTTAATATACGGCATCCATACTTGGCTATCCTCACGTAAATTTAATAATACCGGCGCAACAACACGATCAACTTGATTGAATACTTTTAGTTGTGAAATATGATCGCTATGATCATGTGTAATTAGAAGTGCATCGATACTATTTAAGTCTACATTAATACTGTGAAAAGATTGTGTCAAATATCGCTTTGTCGTGCCACAATCAATAACAAGCTGGGTTGAACCAGCTTGTATGTATGTACAATTCCCTTTTGAACCACTTGCAAATATACTATATTTCATTTTAACATCCATCCAAATAACTACATGGATTCTTAGCAGAACCATTAACGTATATGCCAAAGTGTAGATGAGCACCGGTTGAACGTCCTGTACTTCCAACGTTACCAATAAAGTCACCTTTTTCAACACGTTCACCAAGTTTTACTGGAGGCATACGCACCATATGTGCATACAATGTTTTAGTTCCATTATTATGATCGATGTATACATGATAGCCATTACGCCAGTCATAACCAACGCGTGAAACTTCACCTCTATCAGCCGCATAAATCGGACCATTTTTATTATAGTTATAAACAAGGTCAAGACCTTGATGTCCCGCATAACAATACCAACGACAAGAAGCATGTGAGTCAGAACCTAACGGCCAACGATATGTACCTGAACCAATACCTGGCACAACCTTTGTCCCAATACGTACGACTTCACGTACAGGTTGTTTAATAATAGTGGATGAAACAAGTTCACTATCAGAGATAACTCCATTAATGAATGTTTCTTTATACATGACATCCTTATAGCCTAATTCTTCTTTCGTCTGTACAACACTGAATCCTTCTTGCATCGTATTATCCTTGATATACATTGTAGATTGAGGGTATACAGTTTCTTTTGCGAGACGTTCTTTAGTAACTACAACATTTATCGGTGAATTGAAATATGTAACATTTAATTCTGATCCAACTTCTAAGATTTGGTTCACTGATTTTATTGATTCTGAATTGATTGTGACAACTTGTTGAGGAGCTAAACCTGCTTTATACGCAATCCCTTCGACTGTGTCATATTCTTTAACAGTGTAAAGTTTAATATCTGTACCATATCCATAACTTAAGAAATAAACAATCTCTGATATCGATTTTAGGATTTCAGTCGCAGGGGCTAATCCTCTTTGATAAACAGCTTTCTCTACTACATTAAACCCTATTTCACGCGTTCCATAGGTCGTTAGTGGAGGTGGAAGTTTATTAACTCGAATAAGTCCAATCGCATCCTTTGAGATAAAGTTCTCTAAATATAAATCTTTTGCTTGTTCAAATAGTTCTATACTCTTAACATAGATAATTGCCCCATTTGATAACTCTACTTTATCCGCTTCTACAGAAAATAAATCCTGATTCGCTAGATAATTAAAAATAGCCTCATCTTGGTTCTCATAATTAAAGTTTGTCTCTTCTTCTGATATAAAGATATCTTCCCCAAATCCTAACTTTGTATTTGGAAAGTCAGTTTGGTATTTTTCTAAATAAATACGATTCAAAAATGCCTCTGTATCCGCATCATCACTTAAAACACCAATAAGTTGTTCCTTCTGGTAAACTTTTTGGACTTTCTGATATCTTGCATTTAAAGTTAAAACACTTTGCGGAATAATCGAATCTTCTTGAACTACATTTAAATCAAGATTCGCATATGTGTTATATTCAATCGTTTCATTCATCGAAACGATGCCAATGGCGATAATTAATGAGAAAAGTATCGGTAATATTTTACGCATTACGATCCTCCTTGTGTATTAGATTCTGAGAAGTTATAGAATGCGTTGATATTCGCTTCGAAAGCAAGTTCAACTTGACCAATTGGTCCGTTACGATGTTTAGAGATTAATACTTCAGTCTTCTCAGTTGATGGTCTTTCTTCATCTTTTTCATAATATGCATGACGATATAAGAAGATAACTAAGTCCGCATCCTGCTCAAGCGCTCCTGATTCACGTAAGTCAGATAGTTGAGGACGTTTATCCGAACGTTGTTCAACACTACGTGATAATTGGGATAATGCGATAACTGGTACATTTAATTCACGCGCTAGAGCTTTTAATCCACGCGAGATTTCAGATACTTCTTGTTGGCGATTTTCACCATTACTCTTTGAACTACTTGCGATTAATTGGATATAGTCGATTACGATAAGTCCTAAAGGATGTTCAGTTTGTAGTTTTCGACATTTTGAAAAGATTTCCGCAACACGAATGGTTGGTGAATCATCGATGTATATTTTGGTTTGTCTTAAATCTGCCGCAGCTTCATTTAAAGCATTCCATTCGTTATTTGAGTTTAATTGACCTGTTCTTAAGATAGAACCTGTAATTCTTGATTTAACGGATAACATACGTGTAATTAATTGTTCAGCTGGCATTTCGAGTGAAAAGATTGCGACTGCTTGTTTAGTAATCTGCGCCGCATTTAAACCAATATTCAACGCAAACGCTGTTTTACCCATGGAAGGACGTGCCGCAAGAATGATTAAATCCCCACGTTGAAAACCATTGGTCATACGATCAAGTGCTCTAAAACCTGATGAAGTACCTGTTACACTACTGTGTTGTGTACTCATCTTTTGGATATTTTCTAATACATCTTTTACAACTTCACGTGCACCTTTAAATTCAGATGTACGACGTGTACGAGTAACATTTAATAATTGTTTCTCAGCCCGATCCATCACATCATCTAAATTAACCGATGTATCATACCCATCTTGAGCGATTTGTTGAGCTGTGATAATTAGATTACGTAAGTATGCTTTATCTTGGATAAGTTCAACATAATACTTTGTATTAGCCGATGATACTGAAGTATCAGATAATTCCAGAATAAAGTTTATTCCACCTACCGCATTTAACATCTTTAAATCATTTAAACGACCTAAAAGAGAAGGTGAATCAATTGGTTTACCTTCTTCAAACAAAGTCATCATTACACCATAGATACGCTTATGTGCTTCCACGTAAAAATCTTCGGAATGTAAACCGAGTTCTATCGCAGTTTGAACACTGTTGGGATAGGACAACATACTAGAGATTAAGGCTTGTTCAGCTTCGGTACTATTTGGTAATGTTTGATTCATAGGTTTATTGTGCTTTTAATTGAATTTTAATCGTAGCGATAACTTGTTTATGAAGTTCGATTTGTACATTGTAGAAACCAACGGTATTAAATGGTCCTTCATCTAAGATTTTACGTTTATCAATGGTAATCTTATGTTTCTTCACTAGTTCTTCACCAATTTGTTTAGAACTAACAGATCCAAATACTTTACCATTTTCACCTGTCTTTACAGGAAAGACTAAGGTTAATTCAGATAATTTAACTTTTAATGCTTCAGCGTTTTTAATATCTTCTTTTTCTTGGTCAATTTTTTGTTGTTTCTGTTGTTCAAGAATTGCTTTACTCTGTTCTGTTGCGGCAACAGCTAGTTTATTACGAATTAAGAAATTACGTGCATAACCATCCGCAACTTCAAGGATATTCCCCTTCTTACCAACATTCTTTACATCTTCTAGTAATATGATCTTCATTTTTCATCCTCTTGTGCTAACCATTGTTCAATAACAAGCTCTAGTTCGACTAAAATTTGTTCAACACTGGTGTTATCTCTTTGTAATGCGGCAGCGGTAAAGTGACCGCCTCCACTCATTTTTTCCATTATAACATGAACGTTGATATTCCCATTCGATCGAGCAGAAATACCCACTGTTTTTTCACTTATTTTTGATACAACAAATGAAGCTTCAATATCTTTAATGATCAGTAGACTATTCGCTACTTGTGATATTAATGCACGATCAAGAATTGTATCATCCTTCATTGATGCGACCACAATACCTTTTTTGAATCGTGTAAGGTTTTGCATCAACTTTGTCTTTAGTATAAATTCTTGATAATTATCTTTTAAATAATTATCACATATGATAGGATCTGCCCCATATTGTTTTAATAAAGCCGAAACTTCAAATGTACGACTACCAGTACGTGTACGGAATCGATTTGTATCAATTAGGATACCCGTTAACGCAAAGTTTGCTTCTTCTACTGTTAACTCAACCGTATTCTGTTGATAAGGAATTAGTTCCGTCACCATTTCAGTTGTACTAGACGCAGCTGTTTCCATATAAACCAATAACGGATTAAAGCTATAGTCTTGGTTTCTACGATGGTGATCAATAACAACGATCTTTTTCACTCTTTCAAGTATTTGCGGTAATGACGATTGTGTTGCTAAATGATGATCGACCATTATTAATAATGTTCTCTCATTAATTAAAGCGTATATTTCATGTTCTTTGATGAAATGATGTTCACGACTGAATTTTTCTTTTTCTGATGCATATGCAAGTGATAATTTATTCTCCAATGCACCATGCATAATAATTGATACAGGTACATTATATGATCCAACAATCTTACTTAAGACTAGTGCTGAGCCGAAACAATCAAAGTCCATATCCTTATGTCCAAGTATCATAACGTTACTTGAATTAACGATGAGTTCTTTTAGTGTTTGCGCAATAACACGAGCACGTACTTTACTGCGCTTCTCAACTGCTTCACTACTTCCACCCATATAGATTACATCTTCACCATAGGACTTAATCGCTACTTGATCGCCACCTCTACTTTGAGCTAACGCAAGTGCACCATTTACCATTTCCTCTAGTTCTAAGAACTCAAGTGATCCACGCGCAAATGCCATGGAGAGTGTAATTGCGACATCAAGTTCAGATGATGCTTCACGAATTATCTTAAGGATTGAGAATTGTTCATCTACCATTTGTTTAAATAACATCTCATTTAATACCAGTAACATTCTATTGTTTCTTAATCGTTTAATAAATACACCACGATCATTTGCCCAATGGTATACCGATTGGCGTATTTTACTATCGATCAATGAAATGCGTTGTTCTTCTTCGTATTGTGTTGTTTCTTCGTAGTTATCAAAATGGATTAACCCTAATACGATTTGTTTATCTTCACTTGCGACTTTAAGTATCGTTAAATCTGTCACATCTTTAAAGAAAAGTGTTTGTCCATTTTCTTTACGTCGAATCTGATAGATATGATCATTAATCGTGACTTGTACCATGTCTGCTTCGTTATTAAACAATAACTTTGTCTCAGGTAACCAATTCATAATCTTCTGTCCTATGACATCGTATGCACGTGTATGTAGAAGTTCACTTATCCAAGTAATTTCATAATTATGATCAATGGTTAATAAACCTAATTCACCAAAAAGGAACGCTTCTTGTGAATCTTTACCAAGTATTTTAGAAATGGTTAATAGTCTTTCATTATGATATTCTTCTGAATATTCCATAAACACAATAATTAATACAATATTAACCAACGCAAAGAATCCGTCCACAATCGAAAAAGGCAGTCTAAACAAGGTGTGACTGAGTCCTAATGCGATAACTTCTATGGCTAAAACGAGCCACATAAGACGTTTTACTTTTTTATATTGATTAAGCATATTTTATAGTGTAATGAGTTCGATTCGTTTACGTATATCCGTAAAACAATCCAATAGTCCTAATCCAATGAAAGCATAGATTAATAGGCTTGGCAAGAGTATAAGTGCCAACATCGCAAAAGTAGGAATATATTTACGATTGGTACGTTTACCATAAATTGTGATTAAGATAAAGGCATCTGAAATAATAAGTAGAACGGATAGAAACATAATGACTGACGCAATAATCTGTAAGTTAGAATCTCCACTTTGATAGAAATATGTACTCGCAAATAAACAAATCATCGCGATTACACCTAACCATTTAGGCAGTATAACTTGAGTTAATGGTTTCATTTTACGAATCTTTATATTCAATCGTTTTAAAAGTGTTACCGCAAACATATGGGTAATAAGAGCTTGTAAGAAACCCATTAATATTAATACAATTGGCGTAATAGCCAATACTTGATTCATAAAGTTATCCGGTAATACTAATCCATCAATTCCTTTTAATGATTCAATAAGTAATTCTGTGTCTTTAATAAGATCATATCCAATAAATGCGGCTAAGACATAAGTCTCTATAAATAAGCTTATTGCGTTAATTAATGTCGATACAATTAGGATCCAATCATTACTTTTATTGGAATTAACTCCATAACCATACGCTATACCAACCAATAATCCTCCACCAATGTAGAATAGTGTAATTACATTACCCATCATAATAGAGAGGAAAACCGCCCCAAAGCTTACAATTAATCCACTCTTTAAACCATATCGAATGGTGTAGATTAAGATAGGAATTGGAATGAAGATAATAAAATACGTTTGAAGCATACCTGCAAACTGTAAATTTAAAAATAGGAATAATCCAATGATGGCTAACATCATGGATCCTTCTGTTATGTTTCGTACTTGTTTTTTCATATATAAAGTTAAACCTCCACCGACATAGTGGAGGTTATAGTTTTTAGTCGGCTACGTATGGTAATAAAGCCATTTGACGTGCACGTTTTACTGCAGTTGCTAGAATACGTTGGTACTTAGCTGCTGTGCCAGTCACACGTCTTGGTATAATCTTGCCATTTGCAGAAATGAAACGTTTTAATAGTTCTAAATCTTTATAGTCAATGACAGTGATATTGTTTTTTGTGAAGTAACAGACTTTTTTGCGTACTGTTCTTTGTTTTTTGAATGCCATGAGATGCTCCTTTCGCTAAAATGGTAGGTCATCGCTGGAGATATCCAGTAATGGTCCTGTGTTGAAATCATCGTCTGAAACATCGTTATCTGCAAAGTATCCTGTAGATTTCGGTGCTTGTTGACTTGGTTGTTGTGTTTCGCTAGAATTGCGAGATCCGATAAGTTGGACATTATCTGCAGTCACATCCGTCGTATAGACTTTCTTGCCTGTAGTTTTATCATCATAACTTCCCGTTGTAATATGTCCTTCAACCCCAACTGTACTTCCCTTTTTAGCGTATTGATTCAAGAAGTCAGCGGACTGACGCCAAGCAATACAACTAATAAACGAAGTTTCATCGTTCTGTCCAAACTTACGATTTACAGCAACTGTAAAGCGTGCGTAGGATATTCCAGATTGGGTCTTAAAGTATTGAGGATCTCTTGTAAGATTGCCTACCAATACAACACGGTTGATCATAATTTCCCCTTTTACTTATCTTCTAAGTTTAATACTAAGAAACGTACAACATTTGTGTTAATGCGTGCTAGACGATCGAACTCTTTTACCGCCGCTGGCGTAGTTTCAACCTTAATAACACTGTAATAACCCTTCGTCATATCATCAATAGGGTACGCGAATTCGCGAAGTCCCCACTCATCAACGTGTTTTACCGTTCCCCCATCAACAGATAGGATTGCGTGTAAATTCGTTACAAGCTCTTGACGTGCAGCTTCTTCTAAAGTTGCTTTGACGATGTACATGATTTCATAATTTCTCATGTGTTCACCTCCTTGTGGTCAATTGGCCTTTTCAGGCAAGGAGTAAATAAATTTTATCTACTCGTGCTTAAGATTATACCATTCAAACAATGAAAAGTAAACTCTATTTAATCGATGAATTAGCTTAGTTATTCTTGTTTGATTTTGGTCGATATACAAGTCGTATTATACATCAATTATCATTAAAAATAGTACACATTATCAACGATAAACAAAAAAAGACTACGCGTTAGCGTAGTCTAAGATTACTCTTTGTGTGCTAGTTCAGCAGCTTGTTCTAGTTTTAGGTTGTCCGCATCCATTTTCTTAATGAATGGGTAGTAACCGATACAAGACCAGATGATGATTACAACTTGAAGTAAAGCCATTCTCCAACCGCCAGTGATAAATCCACTGATGATAGCTGGTGTTGTCCAAGGAACATTAATACCAGTGAAGTAAGGTACTAAACCAGTTGCGAACGCAAAGTAACTTGCGACAGCAGCTGCGACTGGAACGAAGATGAAAGGTAATAACATGAATGGATTTAATACGATTGGTGTACCAAATGTAATAGGTTCATTGATGTTAAAGATTGCGGAAGGCAATGCTAATTTACCTAAAGTTTTGAATTGTTTTGATTTAGCAAATAACATCGCAACAACGATACCGATTGTAATACCTGAACCAGTCATTTTGATTAATAGACCATCAAATTGTGAAGTCCAGATGATTGCGCCGTTTGCAGCAGTTAAAGCTTTACCGGAGTCAAGAATTGCTTGGTTCGTTAATAAGTTTGCTGCAGCGATACCACTAACAACACCGTTTACTAGAGAAGAACCATGAACTCCAAACCACCATAATAATGAAACTAATGTATAGATAACGATTACGCCACCCAATGATCCAGTTAAACCAGATAAAGGTGTTTGAATTGCTGTATAAATCCAGTCTACTGCTGTAACGCCTAATACGTTGATGAAGAATGTATTAACTAACATTGCTGCTGTGAATAATACTGCACCTGGTGCTAAAGCTGCGAATGATTGAGCGATATTTGGTGGAACGCCTTCAGGCATTTTGATTGTATAACCCTTTGTTAAGAAGAAGTCATAAACCATACCTACGATAACCCCAATGATTAACGCTGCGATCATACCTTTTGATCCAGTGTAGGACATTGGTAATACGTTTGCTGCTGTTAATTTGACTGCTTCTTGACTTACTTCCGCAACACCACTAACAACTTGGTTGTGAGGAATTAAAGTAAAGAATACAACGGTGGAAAGGATACCAGCACCTAAACCATCTTTACCAGAATGTTTTGCATATTGGTACGCAATTGCGAATACCGCAACTACTGCTAAGATGTTAAATGATGCACGGTAAACTTGTAACATGTGTGATTGTAGACCAATCGTAATAAAGAATTGTTTGATTGGATCATACGGGAAGTTTGCCAATAATAAGAAAATTGAGCCGATGATGGTAAGTGACATAGTTGCGATCATACCATCTTTGATTGCGGAAATAGGTTTCGAAGTAACGAAATCCATTACTGCAGGAAATACTTTGTCATTGATGAAAGTTTTCATTTAGTTTTCTTCTCCTTCTTTCAAGTGTAATAATAAGTGACTACTGAACTGCTCTTCCATGATATAAATCCAAAGCGAAATCTAATACACCTTCACCATTTACCATTCCATAATCTTGCATACGAATTATGGCAACAGGAATCCCCGTAGGTGCCGCATACTTTCGCGCATCTGCTTGTAGATAAATCAACTGAGGTCCTAGTAATACGACATCTGCAGTAGGGACTTCTCTTTCAAGCGTATTCGCTGAGTAAGCTTTGATGAAACAGGCAATTCCTCTTTCTTTAGCTGATAGATTCATTTTATGAACTAACAGTGAAGTAGACATACCTGCTTGGCAGAATAATTTGATGATGACCATACACCCTCCATTAGGGGTTACTTTGTGAATGTCTTGTAAATGTGTATAATCTCATTCGCAACTTCACGCATAACCATCGCCATACCTAAGTGATCTTGAGCATGAACCATGATGATATTAATATCAACTGGGTTCCCTGATATTTCTGCTTGACTCAAGGCAGTTTGTATCAAGTGTGCTTCATTTAGATCCTCATTGGCTTGAACGACTAAATTAGTTGCTTCTAGAATATCACCTTCACGCGCCTTCTGCATCGCCATCATAGATTTTGATTTAGAATTGCCAGCGTGTAGAATAATTTGGAAGGCTAATCTATATGTCGCATCATCCATTTTTCTATCCTAACCTTTCTATCTTCGAATATGAATCAAGAATAAGACCGAGTCTTAGTCATTAATCTAGTCTCATTTTATATGAATTGGGCTTGTATTCAATTTGCACTTTTTCCATAGGGTTATGGCACTTATGTTAATCAATCTTACAAAATAAGCCTAAAAACCCACAAAAACAGCTTTATATCCTTATATATATGTGTTTTTGCTTGATTAGCGCTTACATTGCTTATTTTGAGCATTTTTTTGTGTATTGTCATATCCAAAATAGATACCTATAATAGAACCGAAATGATAAGGGAGACTTCTATGGGACATTTAAACAAACAATTTCCAAACGGTTTTTTATGGGGTGGAGCTGTTGCGGCTAACCAATTAGAAGGTGCTTGGTTAGAAGATGGTAAACAACCTAACGTAACTGATGTAATGGTTGGGATTACGACGAAACCTGATTTAAAGTGGAATGAGTCAACTCAGAAATGGGAAATGGCACTTAATCCAGATAAGAAATATTTAAGTCATGATGCGATTGATTTCTATCATCGCTATAAAGATGACCTAAGTTTAATGGCAGGAATGGGCTTTAATGCATTCCGTACAAGTATTGCGTGGGGAAGAATATTCCCAAATGGGAATGAAACTGAACCCAATGAAGCGGGCTTGAAATATTATGAAGATCTATTTGATACGATGATTAAATTGGGTATGGAACCTGTTATTACATTAAGTCATTATGAAACACCTCTATATCTATTAACTGAATATGGTGGTTGGGTGAGTCGCGAATTGATTCCTTTATGGATGCGTTATGTTGAAACGGTATTCAATCGTTATAAACATCAAGTTAAATATTGGATGACCTTTAATGAAGTGAATAATCTATTCTTGATGCCGTTTGCGGCGGGTGGTTGTTTAGATATTGATCCAATCGATACGAATGAACCAACAAAAGGATTAACCCAAAAAGAAAAGTACCAAGCACTTCACAATATCTGTGTTGCGAATGCGATGACGGTAAAACTTGGTCATGAAACCAATCCAGACTTCCAGATTGGATGTATGTTCTCACTCTCTTCAGTTGCGACGTACCCTTACTCATCACGTCCTGAAGATGTATTAGGCGCATTGGATTATAAGCGCTCAAGACTATTATTTGGCGATGTGAACTGCTTAGGTGAATATCCTGGATATGTTAAACGGATTTGGGATGAACAAGATTGTGGTCCTGAAATACTTGATGGTGAACTGGATTTACTAAAAACATATACTGTTGATTATCTAGCATTTAGCTATTACCGTTCTGCTGTGTATAAATCAGGTGTAACCATGAAAGTAGATACAGGTGGTTCTGTTGGATTCGATAATCCATATTTGGATAAAGCGACTCCAGCTCCTTGGAGTTGGCCAATCGATCCAGTTGGAATTCGTATTACCTGTAATGAACTACATGATCGTTATCACTTACCTTTAATGATTGCGGAAAATGGAATTGGTTTACGTGAAACATTAGATGAGAATGGACAGATTATTGATCCAGAACGTATCCAATACATTGAAGATCATTTAAAACAAGTTCATGAGGCAATCCTTGATGGATGTAATGTGATTGGATATCTTTATTGGGGTCCAATTGATGTTGTATCAGCTGGTACAGGCGAGATGGAAAAACGATATGGTTTCGTCTATGTCGATCGTGATAATGAAGGAAATGGAACACTTACACGTACCATTAAGAATTCCTATTATCGTTATAAAGAAATTATTGAGACAAATGGAGCTTGTTTGTTTAATCAAAATAAATAATGAGTGTTCTCTAGACATTGGATTATTCACATCCTTTGTCTAGAGATAGTGTGTGTATTAAAATTAAGATAAATACGATATGATAGTGTCGATTATTTAGAATTAAGTCATTAAGGATGTAGTCATGCAAGAAACTAGAATTAAGAAAATATTTGACCTACTCAGTGAGAGTCATACCTATATTACAGGCGAGAAACTAGCTCAGCTTCTTTCTGTTGGGACAAAAACGATTCGTAATGAAATCAAGATTCTTGATTCCATATTCGCTAAAAATGGTGGACGTATTGAATCTAAACCTGGATTAGGCTATCACTTTGAAGTAACCGATATGGTTATGTTTAGAACATTTATTGCGAATAAGTGGCATGAATTTGCGTTCGAAGATGAGACATTAGCGTATAAATCCAATCGCGTTATTTTCTTATTAAAGATTATGTTATTCGAAAAAGACTATATGAAAGCCATAGATTTATGCGATCGATTACAGATTTCTAAATCACAACTTAGTACTGATTTACAGTTATTGCGTCAGAAAATCGAACCGTTCCAACTTCATCTTGATGTAAGACCTCATCATGGAATGAAGATTATTGGAAGTGAGTTGAACTTACGTCTGTGTATTGCGAATGTTGTATACAATGAGAAACAATTATTTGATGAAGATGAGTTTGAAACGCAGTACATCTTAAGTGAAATACGCACAAATATTCTACGTGTATTTAATCAACACCATTATGAAACCAGTGAGTTAATCTTCCATAACTTAGTTATTCATTTATTTGTAGCGCTTGAACGCGTTAAGATTGGTGAATCGATTATTATGGAATCTAGTTTGTTAGATGAACTAAAGAAAGACAATGAATACGATATAGCGAGCGCAATTATACTCGAAATCGAAAAATTATTTGGTTATCCTTTTCCAGAAGATGAGAAAGGTTACGTATCGATGCATCTATCTGGTAAACGCGTATTTGGACAAAATGAAAATGAATCAAATGTCGTAAGTGCAGAAGTGGATGAACTAGTTATACAAATGTTGGATCGTGTACGTTTAGCCATGGATATCGATTTAAGTAAGGACTTAGATTTGCGTATAGCGTTAGGTCTACATTGTGTTCCATTAGTTAAACGTATCAGTTATAACTTGATGATGAAGAATCCTTTACTTAGTGACATCAAGAAACATAAACAAGCGTATATTACTGCAGAGATTGCGACCGAAGTCATTGAACGTCGCTTCCACATTAAGTTGAGTGAAGATGAGATTGCGTATTTTGCCTTACACTTCTATGTCGCGCTTGAGCGTCATAAAGTCACAATCAATCGTAAGAAAGTATTGTTGGTATGCTCTACCGGACATGGGACCGCAAAACTCTTACAGTATCGTTTCAAACAAGAATTTAATCCTTTCCTTGAAGAGATTGTGACGAAAGATGCATTATCACTTAGTCAACTCGATCTTAATGCGTTTGATTTAATTGTCTCGACTGTACCTTTAACCGTTAAAACAATTACTCCAATTATCTATGTATCAACTTTATTAAGTGACCATGATCTTCAAACACTTCGTCATCGTTTCAATCAAAATGATAGTTCCATTGCGGAATACTTTGATCGTAAATTATTCTATAAGGATATTATTGCGAATACAAAAGAGGATGTTATCTTCTTTATGTCACAGAAGATTAGTGATTTATACAGTTTCAGACCAGGATTCTATGAATCGATATTACGTCGTGAAGCTTCCGCATCCACTGAATTCGGTAACTTCATCGCAATCCCCCATCCTGATCAAGCATTTAGTCAATCAACCCTTGTCTCTGTCGCAATATTAAAAAAACCAATCTTATGGAATGAAAGAATGGTTCAATTGGTATTTATGTTGTCTTATGGTGATAATGAGAATGATAACTTGGATGTCTTCTTTGCGAAGAGCGCTCAATTCTTAACCAGTTCAAATGATATTCAAGCTGCGATACAAGCGAGTGATTACGATGATTTTATCAAACTAATCGATCGTACTTAAGGTTGTTGGGTTTGTTTCTGTATTTCAATGTTTTCTAAGAGCTCTGTAAAGAGTTCTTTTCTTACATAAGATTGATACATAAATCCATTCTTATCATAGGTGAATAAACCGTCTTTATTTAAATAGTAATTTACACTTTCTTCATCATCAAATTCAAATCGAACCATGATTGATGTAAGTCTGAGAATTGATTGTTTAGCTATCTTACCATCCGTTTTTGCGGATTCAAATTCAGAATAATAAGATTGACATTGTTCAAGATTATTTTTCTCAGTTGACGCAAAGCTACTAAATATTTGGCCATAATAACACGTTTCAACTACTTTAATCTTAGTACATGAAGAAAGTAAAATAATAAATAAGACGATTAATACCTTTTTCATTTACCATCCCCCAATGGTTATTTATTTAACATCTTCTGGTGTCGTAATCTTTAAATTATCGTAAGAGCCTTTCACAACTCGTATTGGTACATTACTATAACGTTCGATCAATTGTGCATCATCTGTTGCCTTGAAGTTTTCTTCTTGGGCTTGATGGATACAACTCAATAATAAACTGGTTTTAAACGCTTGCGGAGTTTGCGCATTCTTTAAACTTTCACGATTAATTGTTTTCACAACATATCCATTCTTCACTTCTTTTACGGTATCTTTAACATCAACCGCTAAGAAAGCAGCTTGTTCTGTTTCCATCGCTAAGAGTAATTCATCAATTAAATCAATCGTACAATACGGACGAGCCGCATCATGAACTAATACTATTTCTTCAGTAACACACATTAAACCGTTATACACTGAATCTTGGCGCGTTAATCCGCCCCCAACATTTACTATACGACCCATTTCATGTGTTTGAGTGACTTTATGTAAATCATGTGGATTGGTTACGATAACAAGTTGTTTACAGCGTACATCATCCACAAACAATTTAACGGTCATATCTAAAACAGTCTTACCATCTTTAATTGGATAAAACACTTTGTTATAACCTAGTCCCATCCGTTCACCTTTTCCACCTGCTACAATTAGTACCGAATAGTTCATAATGTCC
>DASSDQ010000078.1:0-9894 GCA_035697025.1 Erysipelotrichaceae bacterium
GACAATGAGATTTTCGCATAGAATTGTTCAAATGAACTTAATAGTTTTTTACCTGTAGTTTCGCTCATATTTAAGAACGAACTAAATTTTGGTTTGTTGGTAAAATTCTCATTCAATTTATACGCTTGTAGAATGTTTCGAGATAATTCTCCTAGATCTCCAAAGTCACTAACAGCTTGTTCCTCGGTCTTACCTTCATGTAACTTATTATCAATATGTTCAGAATATTCTGTAATTAATTCATCAATTTCATCTTGCGATAAAACATCTAATTTTTTGCGTAATTGGCTTAGAAATTCGTTCTTATTCATTACTATCTCCCTTTTCTAGGAATACATTGATACTTTTACTAAAGTCTAGCCATTCCTTTTTCAGCTTAATCATTTCTTCTCTACCTAACGTTGTCATTCGATAGTATTTACGTGGAGGACCTTCCGTTGATTCTCTTAAATATGTTTCGAAGTATTTCTCGATTGTCATACGTTTGAGAAGCGGATAAATTGTACCCTCATTGACTTGTATTATTTCGCAAACAGTTTTGACAAGTTCATATCCATAGATATCATTCTCATCAACCACAACCATTACAACGAGTTCCAAGACACCTTTTTTAAATTGTGCGTTCATATCTCACTCCTTGATTCATATGTTATGCCTATTACTTGGTTATGTCAAGTACTGATTTTTTTAGTGTAGTATAAATATCAATAAAAAAGGTTTAGCTTTATGCTAAACCTTTGATTATTAGAGTATTTCTCCGTTTGTATCAATTACATTCTTATACCAGAAATAGCTATCCTTTTTGTATCGATCAAGTGATCCGTTTTGTGTTTCATCCTGGTCTACATAGATAAAACCATAACGTTTTTGATAACCATTTAACCAACTTAATAGGTCTGTGCATGACCATGTGCAATATGCCCAGACTTCAGAACCATCATCAACTGCTTTTTTAAGTTCTTCAAGATGAGCTTTTAAATAGGCAATACGATATGGGTCATGGATTGATTTATCATCTTCTAGTTTATCAAATGCGCCTAATCCATTTTCGGAAATTACGATTGGTAAATCATAACGACTTGTGATGGTACGACAGCACATTCTTAAGCCCATTGGATCAATTGTCCAATCCCAGTCCGTTGTTTGTAGGAATGGGTTCTTTGTGTCTTTGAAGAGTCCAGGGATACCCGATGATTTTGCGGTGCCCTTTTGTCCACTATTATTCATTTCAGTACTTAAGCCTACACCATCAATTGGATTGTGTTCTACAACCGTTGTTTGATAGTAGTTAACACCCATGAAATCAATTAAGTTTGCGGCTTCTTTCATTACATCCGCATCCCCTTCAAGGAGTTGAGGTTCAACACCAATGGATGTTAAGTAATTGAATGTTGCCTTAGGATATCTTCCATAACCATATACATCCATCCACCAATAATTACGAAGATCATCATAATCTTCTTTAGCCATGGTGTTTAATGGATTACAGTCTAATGCATAACTTGGTCCATACGCAAAACTTGCGCCGATATTACCAAGTGGGAATAGTTTCTTAAATTCAAGAACAGAGAATGCATGAGCCATATTCGCATGATGATTAACCTGGAAGAATGTCTTCATATCATTTACTTTTCCAGGTGGATGCATGCCTAATAACCAGCCATGTCCTGTAAATACATTTTGTTCATTCATGGTAATCCAATAGTTTACTTTATGACCATAACGTTTAAATAACGTTACCGCATAGTTCACAAAATCATCGACAACTTTACGATTTTCCCAACCATTGTATTGTTCAACTAATGATAATGGTAAATCCCAGTGATAAATCGTAACCATTGGTTCAATTCCATACTTAATACACTCATCGATTAAATCATCATAAAATTGTAAACCTTTTTCGTTTACTTCACCATTTCCGTTTGGATAGATGCGTGCCCATGAAATACTGAAACGATATGTTTTTAATCCCATTTCAGCCATTAAACGAACATCTTCTTTAAAGCGATGGTAGTGATCAACTGCTAAATCACCATTGGTTCCTTTGAAGGTTTTACCTGGTATTCTTACAAATTCATCCCAGTTTGTTTTTCCTTTTCCGTCAATATCCCAAGCACCTTCTACTTGGTATGCGGCAGATGCGGATCCCCATAGGAAATTCTTTGGAAATCCTTTCGATTCTTTAAAATACATTCATCTTCCTCCTTTATTTTACGAACTCTTTAGTTCAAGTACAATATCACGTAATTCAGCGGCTCTTTCGAAATCCAATACACGAGCTGCTTCATGCATTTCTTTTTCAAGCGATAGGATAAGTTCTTCTTGTGCTTTTCGATCAAATTTCTGACGTTTAGTAAGATATTCTTTCGCCATTTTCTGTGTTTCTTTACCACGTATAACATCATGAATTTCTTTGATGATTGTGGTTGGAGTTATATTGTGTTCAATATTATATGCGATTTGGATATCACGCCGACGATTCGTTTCTTCAATTGCTTTTGTCATTGAATCAGTCATTTTATCAGCGTAAAGTATAACCTCACCATTGGAGTTACGTGCTGCACGCCCAATCGTTTGGATGAGTGAGCGATGTGAACGTAAGAAGCCTTCTTTATCCGCATCTAAGATACATACCAATGATACTTCAGGTAAATCTAACCCTTCTCTAAGTAAGTTAATTCCTACGAGTACATCGTATTTACCACGACGTAAATCACGCAGAATTTCTATACGTTCAAATGTTAGAACTTCATGATGCAAGAAGACAACTTTTAAATCGATACGTTTTAAGTATGCGGTTAACTCTTCTGCCATCTTTACAGTAAGCGTTGTGATGAGTGTTCGTTCATTGCGTGCAATACGTACATTTATTTCGTGAATAATATCATCAATTTGTCCCTGACTTGGACGTATTGTGATCTTTGGATCTAACAATCCTGTAGGACGTATAATCTGTTGAACGACTTCATGGTTGACTTGCTCAAGTTCATAATCACCTGGTGTTGCGGAGACATAGATAACTTGATTGATAACTTTTTCGAACTCATCAAATCGCATTGGTCTATTTTCTAGTGCACTTGGTAATCTAAATCCATATTTAACCAATGTTTCTTTACGTGCACGATCCCCATTAAACATCCCTCTACTTTGTGGAATACTAACATGGGATTCATCGATTACAAGTAAATAGTCTTTTGGGAAGTAGTCTAGTAAGTTAAATGGTCTTTGACCAGGTTGTCTACCATCAATATGCATGGAATAGTTTTCTATCCCAGAGCACATACCAAGTTCTCTGAGTGCTTCTAAGTCATAGAGTGTACGTTGTTCAAGACGTTGTTTCTCAACTAATTTATTTTCACTTTCAAGTTCATTTAAACGTTGGTGTAATTCACGTTCAATCTTGTCACAAGCGATACGCATTTGTTCCTTAGAACGCGTATATTCATTCGCTGGGAAGATGTTATAGACGGAATACGCATTAAGAATTTTACCACTTACACGATCAACTTCCGTAATGCGTTCTACGATATTATCAAATAATTCGATTCTTAAATTGAATTGATCGGTATATCCAAGTGATACTTCAATACTATCCCCAACAACTCTAAATGTTCCTCGTTTGAGTTCCATATCATTACGAGCATATTGACGTTCTACTAACTTGCGTATCAAATCCTTACGATCAATTGTTTCATTTTGATGAAGTGAAAAGAACAATTCACGATATAAGTTTGGATCACTAGATGCATAGATACATGCGACCGATGCGACGACAATCGTATCTCTTCGCTCTAATACTGCGTTTAATGATGACATTCTTAACATATCTAACTCTTCATTAATCATCGCAGTTTTTTCAATATACGTATCTGATTTAGGAATATACGCTTCTGGTTGATAGTAATCAAAGTTAGACACGAAATATTCAACACGATTATTCGGAAATAGTTCTTTAAATTCTGAGTAAAGTTGTCCAGCTAATGTTTTATTGTGTACAAACACTAAGGTTGGTTTATTCACTTGTGCGATGACATGTGAAACTGTAAAAGTCTTACCAGTTCCTGTTGCGCCAAGTAAAACCTGTGCTCTTTTATTTTCATTTAAGCCTTTAACTAATTTTTCAATGGCGGCTGGTTGATCACCCGTCGGTTTGAATGGTGAAACCAATTCAAATTTATCAGTCATTGATAAGCTCCATCGCTTTTAATAATTGTATATCTTTTTCTGTCTTTTCAACATTCCAAACTCGCACAACTTCTGATCTTAATTTATCAAGTAGTGTTTTATTTATGATAGGTTCTACGTCTAACTTGTAGTCATTGATATACGACTCTAATGCGCTAGCCGTTTGACTAGAGAAATAACCATCTGTTCTATCCACATTATAACCCAAGAAATCGAGTGCAAGTTGTGCATCACGAATGGATTCATGTACTGTATCAAACCCATATGCTTCTTCTTCATTTAATTCTGTGAATACTTCATGCATAACTGGATGTAGACTAATTTCTACATCTGGTGCTATACCTACACCATTGATATGATTACCATTTGGAGTTAACCATTCCGCAACAGTATACTTAAGTGCACTTCCATCAGAGAAAGCGTGTTGTTGCTGAACAGTACCCTTACCATATGTTGTCACACCTACGATTGTAGCCCCATTATTTTCTTTAATTGCGGCTGTTAATACTTCAGATGCAGATGCTGAATTTTCATTAACTAAGATTATGATTTCATCGAAATCAAGAATAATATTACCTGTTGATTTAGAAACAAGTTTTTCACCACTATATACTTCTTGTTGGATAAGTAATCCATCTTTTGGTACAAACATACTACCAATCTCTTCGAGAGCAGATAAGTATCCTCCACCATTGTCTCTTAAATCAATAATGATATCTTTCGCATTATTCTGTTTGAATAAATTCATATACTGTTCAACTTCATATCCTGTATCTTCACCGAATTGGTAAAGTTCAAGATAAGCAGTATCTTCATCCAACATTTTACCAAATGCTGTATTTTTAATTACACCACGTTTTATATCAAGTGTAACAACTTCTTCGCCTCTTAAGAAATCAATTTTAACAATCGTATTTTCTTCACCACGTACTCTATCCACTAGATCATCGGATGTTAATCCAACGGTACTTTCTCCATCAATTGCTTGAATTATATCACCAGGTTTTACCCCAGCTGTTTCTGCAGGAGATCCAATAAATACACGTTCAATGATAAATGTTCCATTGTTATCGAAATAGGATACTCCGATACCTACAAAACCACGATTAATGGATTCAGTAAATGCAGTGACTTCTTCACTATTCATATAACTTGTGTGAATATCCCCTGTCCCATCGATCATGCCATTTATCGCATCTTCAACTAATTGTGTTTTTAAATCAACTTGATCACGTCCAAAATACCATTCTTCTGTTAATACAGAATAAATAGCTTCTAATCGATCAAATTCACTATTTGTGGCAACTGGTACGACTTCATCGTCCAATGCCGATTTTAGACTATACCCAAAGCCTACAGATAAAACAATACTTATTACAAGTATGCTTACTCTTATCCAACGACTTCTTTTTTCTCTCTTTTCATCCGGCCATTCATACCGTTGAAGTGGAATTCTTACTTTTTTCTGACTCATATTATTACCTCAAACAACTCCTATTTTAGCACAAAGCCGCTAGTTAAATACTAACGGCTCTTTGATTAATAGTACTGTCCATATTTAACCCCAAATACAGAAGCAGGATTCTTACGACATGGAGCACTATTTCCATTATTATCACATCTTCTATCTAATCCAGCATTTCCCCATTTATTCCCAAAACTTAGATCTCCATTCCAAGACGCGGCATAATCCGCAATCGATTTGGTTCCTAAGTAATGAATTTCAATGTGTAAATGTGGACCTGTAGAACTTCCTGATGATCCAACTTTTCCTATTGAATCACCTTGATTTACAATTCTACCTTGTGTAATTGGTGTATCTTTTTCAAGATGCATATAGATAATTCCATATGTTGCGCCACCAATTGAGACTAATAAAATAACTTGATTCCCTCCTCGATTGATTCCTGGAGAACCACAATTATTCCCATAATACCCATAGGTTGGGCAAGCATTTGCACTATAAAGTACAACTCCATTCCCAACAGCACGTAAATCCGTCCCAACAGGTGCGCCTAAATCAATTCCTAAATGTGTTCCACCATATGGATAAGTCCATACGCTTGCGGTAACTCTAAAACCAGATGATAATGGCCAAATAAATCCATCAGATGTTGCCACATTATTCAATGCGGCTGAAATATTTTTAAGATTCTTTTGAATCTCACTTAAGTTAGACGCGATATAACTCTCTTTAGCCATTAATTCTGCTTCTTGAGTTCGATATTCTAGTAGTATCTTTTCAACGCTATCTTGTAACTCAATCACAGTTTCACGATTCTTTATTAGATTCGCTTTATTTTCTTCGAGTATTAATACTTGCCTTTCAAGTTCTAACTTATCCGCATTAAACGCATTAACTTCTTCCGTTAATCGTTCGATTTCTTGTTTATCCGCATTCGTTATATCATTGATTCCTTCGATACGACGTACAAGATCCACAAAATCTTGTGCCCCTACAATAAAATCAATATATGAATTTAAATAAACAAAGGATTGCATACTAATCATTCGATTTTGAATAAACGCATCGATTTCGTTGATATTTGCTTGTCGTGCTTCAATGTTTACTTTTAACGTATAAATTGATTCTTCACTAGTAGCGATAGAACTTTCAATGTTCGCAATTGATTTATTTAAATCATCAATCTGTTTCTCATATTTAGTCACGTCTGCGGCTAATTTAAGAATATTGGTTTTAATATCTTTTAATTGATCTCTTAAATCATTTAAATCATTTTGAGCTTGATTTGCTTTATCATTCACGTATGCTTGATAAGCACTACATTCATCCTTGTGATTTTTAGCTTCTACGGATGAACAAAGATTTGAATAATACGCTTCATTCGCTTCAAAATCAATCGCATTAAATTCCTTGTAAGGAACAAGCGTTAGTACTAACACAACAAGTACAAAATGTAAGATAAGCTTTTTCATCGAACTGTCCTCAAGTAACGTGAAACAGAAATGAAACTACCCACTAATCCAACTGATATTCCGAGCATGATAAGGAGATAGGATAATTGGAATACAAACGGGAATACGGGTCTTAGTTCAAATATATTAGTGAGTAAAACACCATTTAATGATTCATATAAATACTTATATCCAAATATACTAATACCGATTGGTATTAGTGATCCAATAAACCCAATTAATACGCCTTCAACCATAAATGGAGCTCGTATGAAACCATTTGTTGCGCCAATTGTGCGCATAATCTGTATTTCAAACATCCGTGAGTGAATGGACATTTTAATGGTATTGGTGATTAAGAAAACAGCAAGTACTCCTAATACTAGCACAAGAATAAGTCCACTATCTCTTACCGAATTTAATATCTCAATTAATTTTAAGGCGTTAAGTCCGCCATAATTTACACTTTCAATTCCTGACATATTTTCTATTTTAGTAGATACTTGATCAATCACATTTCCTTCAGAAACTTCGATAATAAACGCATTACGTAATGGGTTTTTATCCCCACGATACATTTCGAATATCTTACCTTCTTCTCCGTATGATTCGATAAAGTGATTCAATTCTTCGTCTTTATCTGAATAATCAACTGCCACTACACCAGGTAATTCAAGAATTTCACGTTTCAAATCGGCAATACCCGTTAAATCAACTTCATTTTCGATTTGTACGTGTATCTGAACTTTAGCTTGTACAGAATCTGTAATCTGTTGAAGGTTAACGGTTAATATTAGAAACAATGATACTAATAATAATGTAACGATAACTGCCATTATCGATGAAACACTCATTGCTAAATGTCGAACAAGTCCAATAAAACCCTCTTTAATCGGCCGAATGATTCGATTCATGTTGAATGTATCCTCCTTCAACCATGTCTGCGACAATATGACCTGCTTCAAGCGCTATGGTACGTTTCTTATACTGATTTACGATGCCAATATCATGTGTAACCATTAGTATCGTTGTTCTCTCTTCGCGATTAATCCGTTCAAGTAATTGAATGATTTCCCCTGATTTTTGTGGATCTAGATTACCTGTTGGTTCATCCGCTATTAATATACGTGGTTTATTCGCAATTGCTCTCGCAATAACTGCACGTTGTTGTTGGCCACCAGAAAGTTGATTTGGATAATGACTTGATTTCTCGCTTAAATCCACCAATTGTAAAACCTCACGTACTCTTTGACGTGCCAATAATGGATTCATATTTGTTATTTCTAATGCGTACATAACATTCTCAAATACGGTTTTAGATGGTAATAATTTAAAATCTTGAAACACAACACCAATGTAACGTCTATAATACGGGATTTTCCCATGACGCAATTGCCCAACATTTATGCCAGATACTTCAACGGATCCTTTAGTCGGTTTCTCTTCCGCATCTAATAATCGTATCAATGTGGATTTACCTGATCCTGTTGGACCAATGATATAAACAAACTCACTTTGATCGATGAAGAGATTAATATTGTAAAGTGCATTAACACCATTTTTGTAGGTTTTCGATACATCACTTAATTTGATCATATTGTCTCCCAATTGTTTTAATTATAGCATAGTAAAGTTTAAGCGTAGCTTAAGACAGCACTTCAAAAACGATAATTAACCAAGATAAAAAAAGATGAAATTTATTTCATTTCATCTTGATACATTTTGGTTATTTTGTACTAAACTTTGTAGTCAAACGAGAATCCATTGCCTTTAACTTCCATTGCCTCCGTCGCTATCACAAAGGCATGCGGATCTATTTTATGTAATTCATCAATCAACTCAGGGTATTGCGTCATATTAATAACAGATAAGATTACAGCTCTACTTTCACGTGTATATCCACCATGTGCAGATAATAATGTAGCGCCACGTTCCAATTTCTTATCAATCATATCTACAACTTCATCGACACTATTCGTTATAATCATGACTGAACGAGCTTCTTGACCACCAAAGACTAATACTTGTTTAATCGCGAAAGCACTTGCCCAGACTGATATAAATCCCATAAGAACTGCTTCAATACCATATACAAATACACCAAGTGTAACAGTAAGGAAATCCACCGCAAGGACTAATTTACTTAGTTCGATATTTGTAAATTTATGGATAATGAGAGGTGGTACATCCATCCCCCCAGTTGAAGCTCCTGTACGAAAGACTAAGCCTACCCCAAATCCAGCAACCAATCCGCCATATAGGCTTGCTAATATTGGATCGATACTAACTTGAATCGGTTGTGTACTTAATAGATTAAGAAATAATGGATATAAAATACTACTTGAAATGGTATGAATGGTAAATTTACGACCTAGGAAATATGCCCCTAAACCAAATAATACCCAAATCAAGACTGAGATAATTAAATCAGAACGATATCCTGTAATTTTTGCGAGCGCTACCGCAATCCCCGCAACACCACCGGATAAAATTTCATACGGCAATATAAAAGTATGCACCGCAATTGCGAGCATTAAGTTACCTACTACAACAAGTAGGATATCAATAAGGTTTTTCTTTAGATTCATGTTTTTCACGCTATAATTATACCATTACAACTGAAAGACTTCCTATGGTTAACGCACGAAAACACACTAAACTTATCTTTCCCATCCTGACTCTTGCCTGGATTTTTGTTATATTCTCATTTTCTCTACAAAATGGTTCAATTTCTAGTCTACAAAGTGGCGTTATTACAAAATATATACATTCTCTCTTATCCAACATTAATAT
>DASSDQ010000079.1:0-2088 GCA_035697025.1 Erysipelotrichaceae bacterium
TATTAGATAAGGTATCCACAACCATTGGATCAATGCCTAACTCCGCAAATGATTTATCTCTTTGAATTCTTTGTAGGATGGATATCATCATTTGATCCGTAGAACTATACATGCCTTTATTTTGAACGATACTACGAATTGTTTGCGTATCTTCTATAATATAACCGTTATTGATAACACCATTCTCGACATCACTTCTTAAATCAGCTTCGCTTGTATAAACATTTAAATCATTCCCGAAATAAACAGTTAATGTATCAATTGAAACAAATTCACTCTTACTCATAAACCCCAAATCATCAACACTCATGCCAACTTCATTCTCAGAATCACTTGGTTCATCGGATGAAAACATTTCCATTAAGGTAGGAATACTTGTCGCAACCAATACAACGATACACATAATAAGCGTTGTGACTTGAACCGATTTCTTATTCAAAATACTCTGTAATTCAAACTTTAGAACTTTGAATACATTATGCATGTTCCTCACCTACTTTCATCACGAAGATATCATTTAGACTTGGTTCATAATGTGTAAACAATTCAATGTCTATTTTATGTTTCACTAAATCTTCAAGTAAATCTTGTTTACTCTTACCATTCAAACATTCAATAATTAATGAATGTTTATCTTGGCTTAATTCAATGTCTTGTATGTTTGTATCAAGATATTTTATAAGTTCTTCACTTGTATAATTACTCGCATTTAAACGCAAACGACTTCTCCCCATATCCGATTTAATTTCTTTTAAGTTACCACTCAAGATTACTTTACCCTTATCAATCAACGTAATTTCATCACAGAACTCTTCGACATAATTCATTTGATGACTAGAGAAAATAACTAATTTTCCTTGATTGATTAGTTCTATAATCACTTCTTTTAGCATCTGAGAGTTTACTGGATCCAATCCACTAAATGGTTCATCTAAAATTACAATCTCAGGATTATTTAGTAATGACTGAGCAATCTGAATCTTTTGTTGGTTCCCTTTAGATAATGTCTCTAACTTATGATTCTTCGCATAGGTTAATTCAAAGCGTTCAATCCAATACTCAGCACTCTCTTTAGCCTCTTTATGTGTAGCACCTCTTAGGGTAGCGAAATAGATCAATTGTTCTAAAATCTTTTCTTTTCCGTATAAACCTCTTTCTTCAGGAAGATATCCAACACGATAATGAGTTGGGATAAATGGCTTACCATCTAACATAAATACTCCACTATCTGCCTTGAATACATCCATCAAAGTACGAATCGTAGTGGTCTTACCAGCACCATTTCGTCCTAAGAATCCCATTGCCTTACCCGATGTGACAGTGAATGTGACATCATGTAAAACTTGTTTACCAGAAAAACTCTTATTTATTCCTTTTACTTCGAGCTTCATAAATCCTCCAATACTCATATCTTACTTTAAGGTTAGTAAATACGAATGTCAATTAAGGATGTGTTAAAAAAAGTGTTTCTTGCGAAACACTTAACTTATTTTATAATCCGCACTTTAATTGTGCATTACAGTTGGTGCATGTATTACATCCACCAATTTCTTCTACCGTTCCTTCTAAACAGATCGGACAAATATCTCCAACTTCAACACCGATATTACGGTCTTGACGATCTGACCTTAAATCTGTCTTTTTCTCTTCAACTTGTTTTTCTTTTACACTAATTCCAAAGTCATGCACGATATCCATTTGAGCCCAGTTGCTTTCATCATCATTTGATAACGATAGAACTTGAGAATCACGTGAACCATCGACATAGACGGTACCACCCTTAGCACCACCATCATAGAGACGTTCATAAATCTTCTGAACTTGACGTACAGAGAATCCACGAGGCGCATTAACTGTTTTAGAAATCGATGAATCGATCCAACGTTGAATCGCACATTGTGTATCCGCATGTTCTTCAGGGGTTAATTCCATTGCGCTAACGAAGTAATCAGGAAGTGTTTGTTTAGTATAACCAGGGTTAAGTTCCAACCAATCTTCCACAATCTTCGCATTTACTTCAATAAATTTACCCAATCTTCCACTTCTAAAGTAAGAGAAGGAGAAGTAAGGTTCAAGACCTGTAGAAAC
>DASSDQ010000080.1:0-12996 GCA_035697025.1 Erysipelotrichaceae bacterium
TTACGGATTGGATTAAGCGTTTGTAAGATAAATGAATCTTCAGTAATCGTTCCAAACATACAATCACTACCACTTCCAGGGCTTGACGCAATTGCGGCACATTCTAGTATCTTTCCACAATGAAGCGCTAAACCTGGATCAAATCCTCTTAAAATTGGAAGTGCTGCGAAAACTGTTGGATCATATGCACGTCCTGCTATAATCACATCGACATTTAACTTAAGTGCTTCAATAAATGGTTCTACACCCATCTGACCTACAATATATGTTGAGTCTTTAATGTCATCTTTTGTACACTCAGGAGCTGGATGTAAGGGTTTAATCTTACCTTCATCAAACGCTTTATATAAATATTCTTTATCGATATCTGCTTCAATAATCGCCATTTTAAAATGTAGATTATTCTCTTTTGCGATTTCTTCAACAATCTTAACTGTCCAATCAAGATGAGGTTTAGCACCACTTCCACCTGCTGTTCCAACAAGTACAGGAATATTATGTTCAATACCAGCTTGAATCATAATGCCTAAATCACGTTTAACCGCATAGTAATCTGTAAATGAAACACCTGCTCCAAGATAGTATGGTCCAGGATCTGTAGATCCAGCATCAACTGCGATACAATCTGGTTTTAGTTTCATTCCTTCTTCAAAACTTGACATTGGAAATCCATAGCCTAGAATTGCCGTTGTGGATAGTATTTTTACACTTTTCATACGTTTGCCTTTCGTGCAGTATCGAGTGCGATAATTCGTTGCATCTCATTGTACACAATCATGAAGCCTTCATCGACACCCATTCCAGGTTTCGCTAATATTTGACATGGTTGAGTTGCCATGGCTAAATGAACACATGTTTTCGCACTAATATCAGTCTCATTACATGTACCACCTTGATATGCCCCTATGCCTTTTTCCTTACAATATAGAACAGCCTCTACCGTATTTTGTATACCACCTAAATCAGGTGTTTTAATTTGTACCATATGACCTGCTTTTATATCCGCAAACTCCTTAATATCTTCAAGTGTATTACACCATTCATCTGCCACAATCTCGACATCAATTTTTCTTTGATCCAGTTTTTCTGTGATTATTTTTAGTCCTAACATTGTCTTTTCACGATTATCAAAATCAACAGGACCTTCGATTCTTAAATGATAAGGTCCACTCGCAACACGTAATGTCTCAAGATAATCCACCATTGAATCGTAATCTTCTTTAAAGATAATCCCTAGTGTCCCATAAACATCGATATGGAATACAGGTGAATAGTCTTCGGTATTTTTATGTTCATCAATACGTTGTCTTAACCATTTAACATAGTCTAATAACTTTTCGCCTTGATAACCAAGTTTACTTTCAACATGATTAATCAATCCATGAGGTAAAACAGCACTCCCTTTGAGAATCATTTTATCCACATTATCATAGCGATTATCGCCACTTTGACTGAATATTGGGATTAATTCACGACTTACTTCTGTATGATATTCTTCCGCAATGATATTCGCCATTTGGGTATGTTTTGATTTCGCAATCGCATCGAGTAATGCTTGGGTTATTCCATAGCGAAGTGCCGTATGAATTCGTTTACCATCAAGCTCTAATTGATCGAACTCATGTGCCATTAACTTAAATGATGTAAGTTCACGATTTATTAATAATGGTTTAATTCTATCTTGTACGATTTGTTTAAATTCTTCCGCAATAAATAATGGATCTCGTCCACCACAACCACTGTACTGTACAGCGCAACAATCGCCCATTCCAACTTGACCATCTTCAAGGACTAACATAATCGTAAGTGATTCGCCTGCTTGACGGATACGATTAAACCCTTCGGTTACTGGTTCTCCTATATAAAAATTACCATCTGATTTCGCTCCTTTTTTGATTGCCTTCTGGTCATCAAAAAAGAATCCTGTTCTTCCACAACTACTTACGACATCAATTATTTTCATATGTTCCCCTTATTAGGTCGACCAACAAGTCTTCCTTTACTTACTGCATAGATATCATCAATAACCATTTGGAAGCTTACTTGTCTACGTTCTACTTCAGCACGTTCTTGTAGTTTCTTGCGATGGAAATCTTTTAGTGATTCATCAAATGGTAAATTCCCAAACTCATAGATTCTTACTGCACCATGATTATCTCTTGCCGGCAACATTTTTCCTGCGTTACATACCGCTGGTGCGAATGGTACATCAATAAGTCCTGCTTCAAAAGCACGTACAGCACTTAATCCAAAATTATTTTCACCGAGTTTAAGCACCGCTTCTAGAATACACTTCGTTTCACGGGTGATTATATTCATTTCATCGATTATCTCTGATGTCTCAAATGAAACTTGATCTTTTAACATCGATGTTAATTGTTTAGTCGCTTTCAAACCATTCGCATTCGCTTCTGCTGTTGGGACACCAAATGCTTCATGTGGTGATTTTACGATTACTTTTGTGGCACCTGATAATACGGCAGTCGCAGCTCCCCAACTTATAACCGCATAAGCTTTAGCTTCATCTTGCGGGAATCCTCCCATCCATTGATGGAATACAGTAGATACTTTCACATCATCGTATCCAAAGCGACTTAAGTATTCCTTTGTGAGTAAATCAAGTGTACGAATTGCGGCGATATCTTGTGTTTGATTTCCACATTGTCCATAACCTACTGTAATGCATTTACATCCTTGTTCCGCGGCTAATAAACTTTCGAGAATCGCAACACTATGCGAGATACATGCTGGGACAAGTGTTCCGGTTAATGGACCAAATGGTTCACGATTAACCGTTACGCCTCTTTCTTCATAATACCCAATTAAACGATCGACGTATTGCCAATCTGTTATTGTCTTTTCAAGTGAATAGTTCTTTCCATATGGAATGTTATAGGAGATTCCTCCACCTTCATAAGATGTAAAACCACCAGCTAAAGTAATCTCAGCTAAGAGTCGAGCATCTGGCGTTCCATGTCGTACTTGTAGAGGCACATTCAAGGATGACACGATGTTTCGACAAACCTGTACACCATGATTAACAGCTGGAAAACCATTTAGTAATGATTTACCGGTTCTTACACTTTCATCAATCCCCGTTTGCGCTTCGGTATAACGATTGTGACGTGTATAACTATCAATGGTTGTTGGTAAAAGATCTGCACCACCTTCATCTTGTAAGAACTTTAGAAGTTTAATGTGTTCATTCGGTAATGCCACACCCGCTCTTGGTTGAATCAATGTTTCTTTGTTTAGGATGGCTTGCGCTAAACGATGACTGAATCGTTTCTCATCACTAATTGATTTTTGATAGGTAATCGCTTCTTCAATATCAACATCTTTTCCAGTACTCCATTGTTTAAGTACTTCTTCTCTTTGTTTAAGAAATTCATCCAACGGAATTTTTTTATTATACATGATGAATACGCTCCATATTTCTCTTTAAGATTCGTAATACTGTATCGGGATATTTGTTCGCTAATAAGCCTAAACAGCTAATAATATAACTTTTATCTAAATAGAATTCACATTGGTTAGGCAACAAGATTTCTTTATGATTGGGTTGTGATAATGCGTTCGATAGAATTGAATACGCATCTTCCGCATAGATTATCGGTCCACCAATCCCAATAAGAATCTTCACATCGCGACAATCTTTCCCAGTTTGATAATAACTAACACCCATGGGTGTATAACTTGTTTCAAGTCGTCCTACATGTCTTTCACAGGCGATTTCGGTACACCAACTGGCTAGTAGTTTGTCGTATTTTGGATTAGGTACACAATGAACATTATGTTTAATTTCGTTTAGATAAGAATCTAATTCTGTATCATTGATTCTATCTTTCATTAATTCATACACATTCATTGAACTGAAACGTAAACCTAAATCTCCTTCCACACTTCGTTTCTCTAATGGTTCTTGAAGTCCTTTATAACCAAACTCTTCATTAATAACCAATCTTTGGTTCATACTATACACATCCGTAGTAGCTCCACCGATATCAATGGCCATTAAATCACCTAATCCATTTTCAGTTAATGTCCCTTTGGATAAGAGCTTTAATGCTTCCATTACACTGGATGGGGTAGGTAGTACAATATCATCCACAAGTTCACTTAAGCGAGATAACCCTCGTGCTTTTATGATTGATTTTAGAAAGAGTTCGCGTATTTTTTCTTTACACTCATCCACGTCTAATACACCATAGGTAGGCATAACATTTGCACAAAGTATACATTCAAATCCATTTTGTTCAAGTAATGCTTTAATCTCATCTTGGCAAGATTTGTTTCCGGCATAGATGATTGGAAAACGTGATTTTAACTTAATCAATTGATTCGCATTCGTTCGAACACTTGATTGATTCCCACCATCCGTCCCACCACTCAGCAATAAAATATCACAATTCGAAGAATCAATGTGTTCAAGTTCAGATTGATTTAATTCAAACGAATACGATTGTATAACTTTTGCCCCAGCACTATAACACGCTAAACGAGCTGCTTTAAGCGTTAAATCTGGAACTAATCCAATCGCTATCATACGCAATCCACCTTTTGCGGAACTACATACTAATGTTTCATGAATCGTAATATGATCTAAAACAGATTTCATTTTAGATTTTATCTTCTCAATCCCAATCGAAATATCTGTACTTGACGTTGTAAAATCACTCGCATGTGCAAGTATCTTCTCTTGGTCTGTATCAACGATACAACCTTTGGTATAGGTTGATCCAACATCAAATAAACAGTAATTAGGCATACAATCCTTGAGCTGCTAAATCACTCTTTAAATCTTCAATGCCTTGGTTGATATCTGCACCAGGTGGATAAACACGATTAAAGCCCATTCCTTTAAATAGTTGTTCAACCTCAGTAAAATCCGATTTCCCTACGACAAGATTTCCACCAATATAGAGTAAAATTTTATCCAATCCAGCTTCTTTACACATATCTCCCATACCGCGACAATCCAATTCACCATGTCCATAAAGGCTAGATACAATTATCGCTTTTGCGTTCGTTTCTACAGCCGCATCAATAAATTCTTTCTGCGAAACCATAACACCTAAATTAATTACATTAAACCCAGCTTGATCAAACGCATACGCAATAATCCGATTCCCTACCGCATGAACATCTGCCCCAATTACACCAATTACGATATTAATTTTTTCCACTTCTAATGCGCTCCTTAATCCGCAAAATGATTTATTTTATGGATATCTTGAATAGTTTCACCACTCACGATTCCAACTAATTCATATGTACTCTTCTGAGGATCATACACAAATTCTTTTAACAATCTAAAATGTTTAATTTGTCCGGTATGATTCACATGTGTACGTGGTCCTGTACAATATTGATCGATGATTTCACCAATTTTGATGTGTGTTGAATCATGATAACTTATTGTCAGATCTTGCTTAATGTATGCCTTCACTTTCTTTTCTAGTACTGATATAGAAACTTTAGGTTTCTTATTGAAGGACAATATGAATCCATGTTTTACATCCCCATGTCCATCACAAACAATTCCATAATCACTTTCTAATACATGAACCAATAAATCTTCTGCACTATGTGCCATTCTTCGATAATTGATTGATTTATAAACAGTTGTTTTAATATCTTCTGGAACAGGTCCAAATAAATTAGGACGTGACACGATAACTTCTTCGCCTATCCCAATGAGTAAATCCGCATTTACTTTTAAGTATGGAAATAGATCATCAAAATGTTCTATTATAACTCTCTTCTTATTTAATACCGCAAGTTGAACAGCTTCAACTAATTGATACATTTGCGTAAACGCTGTTTCGAAACGTATATCAATATGATAAGTATGTGACTTAAAATTCATCTGACCATAATCACGCATTAGAGGTGAAGGACGACTGTTAATACCATCATCATCATTCGTTAACTCTAAGCCAGGAAACATACCTTTTATGAAGAGTGATTTCCCACTTCCCGCATCCCCAATTAATCCAATGATCTTGTCGTTGGGTAATAGGTATTTCTGACTCACTTGATTCCCAAGGTTTTGCATACGAACACTCCCTCTTGGGGCAAAGTACGTCGCATATCTAAATTGTTCAATGCTTAAAGTCATGTTTATCTCCTAATAAACAAAAATGATGCGAGAAAAATCGCATCATTTGCTTAGTTTATATTATGTCGTAAAATTGGTTCAGATTTTGTGTCATGAAGGATAAATTCATAGAATCGTATACATTCTATCTAATATAAGCATACACTATTTTACTTCTGTTTGCGTTTCAAATTATGATATTCTAACGCAACCTGATGCGATTGCGACATCTTTTACTGCTTGACTCACGACATCCTTAACACGTTTATCAAATACGCTTGGAATGATGTAATCTGGGTTAAGTTCTTCAGTTTGAATAAGACTGGATAACCCATATGCGGCAGCTTTTTTCATCTCTTCTGAGATTTGTGTTGCCTTTGCGTCTAATGCGCCTCTAAACAAACCAGGAAACGCGAGCACATTATTGACTTGATTTGGATAATCACTTCGACCGGTCGCAATGATATACGCTCCAGCTTCTTTCGCATCTTCATAACTTATTTCAGGTTCTGGATTCGCAAGCGCAAATACAATGGAATGTTTATTCATGCTCTGAATCATTGATTTACTAACTAATTTAGGGGCAGATACACCAATAAACACATCCGCATTTACCATCGCCTCTTGGAGTGATACATTGAGTTGGCTAGGATTTGTAAATTCACTGAGTTCTTGAACTAAGAAATCAGTATGTTCTTCTTTAAGAATAATCCCTTCTTTTCTAAATCCTAAGATATTAATTACGCCTAAATCTCTTAACATATACATAATCGAACTACCGGCTGCGCCAGCTCCGCTTACAACTACTTTTAAATCTTTGAATTCTTTCTTAACTAATTTTAATGCGTTAATTAATCCTGCCGCTACAACTATCGCAGTTCCATGTTGATCATCATGAAAGACTGGAATCGATAAACTTCGTTTAAGTTCACGTTCTATTTGAACACATCGAGGCGCAGAAATATCTTCTAGATTAATTCCACCAAAACTAGGAGCTAACGCCTTACAGATACGTATTATTTCATCTGGATCTTTCGTATCCAACGCGATTGGGACTGCGTCAATATCCGCAAATGATTTAAACAAAGCACATTTACCTTCCATAACCGGTAGACTTGCATGTGGTCCAATATCACCTAACCCTAGTACAGCCGTTCCATCCGTAATAACCGCAACAGTATTTCCTTTCCAGGTATAGTCATAAACAGACTCTGGATTGCGATGAATTTCTCGACATGGTTCTGCAACACCTGGTGTATAGGCTAAGCTTAGTTCTTCTTTATTGGTAATTGGCGCATTCAGTTCTATGCGTAATTTACCTTTCCATGCTTTATGCGCAATGAGTGATTTTTGATAAATATCTGACATGTTAATCCAACTCTCTATATTTCGCTTGTTCAATTTCGTATAGGTTATTTCCATAGGCATCAATTACTACAATAGCGGGGAAATCTTTAACCCAAAAACGATGGATTGCCTCAGGACCTAAATCTTCATAACACAAGATTTCACTTCCCATAATACTTTTCGATATCATTGCGCCAAGACCACCGATCGCCGCAAAGTAGACACATTGGTGTTTCTTCATGGCGTTTATTACTTCAACACTACGATTTCCTTTACCAATCATTCCTTTTAACCCTTTTTCGATTAACATTGGTGCATATTTATCCATACGATAACTAGATGTAGGACCTGCTGAACCAACCGCAACACCTGGTTTACTTGGAGCGGGGCCAACATAATAGATCACTTCACCTTCAAGTTTGATGGGTAGTGGTTGGTGATTTTGAATCGCATCAAATAGTCTTTGATGTGCCGCATCTCTTCCTGTAATCATTGTGCCAGTTAATAAGACACTTTCACCCGCTTTTAGGGATAAAATCGTCTCATTATCTAACGGTAATTGTATTTTTCTTTCTTCCATTTCTTCTCCTAGAGTTCAATAGATGCATGTCGAGATGCATGACAGCTTATATTGATAGCGACCGGTATCGAGGCAATATGTGTAGGATAGACTTCGATGTTAAGCGCAAATGCGGTTGTAAGACCACCTAATCCCGCAGGTCCTATTCCTGTTTTATTTATCTTTGTGAGTAATTCTTCTTCTAATTCTCGATATCGCGGGTCAGGATGTGGATGATCCGTTCCTCTTAATACTGCTTTTTTCGCAATTAAACTCGCATATTCAAATGTTCCACCAATCCCAACCCCAACAATCATAGGCGGACATGCATTGGGTCCTGCTTTTTCTACTGCGTCTAAAATAAATTGTTTAACACCTTCAATTCCAACAGATGGTGCGAACATTTTTAATGTACTCATGTTTTCACTTCCAAATCCTTTAGGCATAACTTCAATGTGTACTTTATCTCCTGGAATAATTGTTGTATGGATTACTGCAGGTGTATTATCCTTTGTGTTAACTCGTTCAAATAATGGATCTTTTACAACTGATTTTCGTAGATATCCTTCTTGGTAAGCTTGTCTAACGCCTTCATGAATCGCATCATTAATGTATGTGCCTTCAATGTGTACATCTTGTCCAATATCGATAAAGACGACAGACATCCCTGTATCTTGGCAGATTGCGATACCTTCTTTTTTAGCAAGTGTATTATTTTCATAGATTTTTTCTAAGATTGACTTCCCTAACTGCGATTTCTCTTTATTCATCGAATCTTCTAATGTCTTAAATACAGAATCTCCAATATCAAAATTGGCTTGTATAAACAAATCTTTTACAGCTTGTGTGATTTCTGTTGATTGTATGGTTCGCATGGTACTCCTCGTTTTAATTTAATCGAATCGTCATATAGATTGTACCTTTTGTAGGAGTGGTAAACAAGATACCTCTGTATAGCGTTGATTAACATTATTGTAGTTTTACCGATATAATACTCTTATAGTGAGGTACGCATGGAACGAATTGAAATTCGCGAATACACCATAAATGATTTAGAACGTTGTCGCGAGATACTATATGAAGTACAAATGAATGATTTTAAATGGGTGGATAAATCTAACATTAAAATTGAAGATTTTGATCACATAACTGAAGGTGAAAAAGTATTTGTGGCTTGTCTAGAAGATAATGTTGTCGCATTTATGTCAGTGTGGGAAATGGATTATTTTTTGCATAGTTTATATATTGATAAAATGTATCGCAGACACGGGATTGGAAAAGCATTAATTCATTTTCTATTGGATTATTATAAACATCCTTTTACATTGAAATGTGTAAAGGAAAACACAAAAGCATTATCGTTTTATTTATCCTTAGGATGGGTTATATATAAAGAAGAGTTAGGTTCAGAAGGGCCTTATTACTTAATAGGATCTAACCCGATAAAATAAGGAGAAGATTATGCATACAGTCAATGAACTCTTAGAGAATTATCAAAGTGCAGTACTTGAACAAAATGTGGATAAGTTTATCTCTATGTATGATTCAAATGTACACATATTTGATAGTTGGAGTAAGTGGAATATTATCGGTAGTGACGCATGGAGAAAACAAGTTGATGATTGGTTTTCTGTTTTACAACGAGATAACTCAACATTAAAAGTTAGTTATGAGGATTGTGTTATCTATGAAAATGGTGATTTAGCCAGTATACATACAAACATTCGATTCTCTGAATATAATTCGAATAAGATAGAATTTAGGCATCTTACCAATCGATTTACATTTATCCTTAAGAAGGTTGATTCTAAATGGAAGATTGTTCATGAACATTCATCGTTACCAATTAATCCTGATGATGGGACTGGAATATTTAATTTAAAGTAAAAAAGAAGCTCGCGCTTCTTTTATTCTGTGTATAATATTTCTCCATTGGATTCAATTACTGACTTCATCCAATAGAAACTCTTCTTTCTTAATCTGTTATAGGTTCCTTGTCCTTCATCGTCACAATCGACATAGATGAATCCATATCGTTTACTCATTTGTTTAGTGGATTCGGATACAAGATCGATACAAGCCCATGATGTATATCCCATTAAATCTACACCATCGTATTCTATCGCATCCAAGATTGCCTTGAAATGTTCACGATGATAATTAATACGATAATCATCTTCAATTGTTCCATTTATTACTGTGTCTTTCGCACCTAATCCATTTTCTACAATAAACAATGGCTTACGATAACGATCATATAAATCTACCATTGAGATTCTCAACCCAGTCGGATCAATCTGCCATCCCCAATCACTCGTTTGTAGATAAGGGTTTTTAATACCAACTATCGTATTCCCAGCTGTTGTCTCCGCACCTTCAGGATTAAACGCTACACAGGAAGACATATAGTAACTAAATGAAATGAAATCGACAGGATTGTTTAACATTAGTTCATCATCCCCCGCTTCTTTCTTCAACTCAAATCCTTCATTCTTGAATCGTGTTAAGAGATAACGAGGATATTCACCAAATACTTGAGTATCACTATAACAATATGTACTACGCATATCCTGTTGCATCTTCAACACATCTTCTGGTTTGCAGGTTAATGGATAATACGTTAATTTAGTTAACATACATCCTACCTTATTCGCAGGATCGACATCGTGTAAAATCTTGGTTGCGATTGCGCTAGCAACAAACTGATGATGCATTGCTTGATAGATAACATGCATAAAATTCTTTCCATGGAAACGATCTTCAACTAGTGCTCCACTTGTATACGGATGACGTACAATACTATCAATTTCGTTAAACGTTAACCAATATTTTACTTTACCTTTATAGCGATTTGCGACGACTTCTGTATACTTTGTGAACATTGGGATGACTTCTCTTGAATACCATCCATCATAATTTAATACGATATTTAGCGGTGGTTCATAATGGGATAGTGTCACAAGTGGTTCTATGCCATGTTTAATGCATTCATCAAATACATCATCATAGAATTTTAGCCCAGCTTCATTTGGCACTAAATCATCTGCGTTTGGAAATATTCTTGGCCAACTAATGGACATTCTAAATACTTTAAATCCCATTTCTGCCATTAGTGCGATATCTTCTTTATAGTGATGATAGAAATCTGATCCACGGCGTTTTGGATAATACTGTGTATCATCTGTCTTCATTGAATTCATAATATCTTCGGTTGTGATATGTTGATGAGCCGCATAGTTCTTTACATCAACATTTACTCTACGGATGACAGTATCCGATACACTCATTCCCTTACCATCTACATTCCATGCGCCTTCAAATTGGTTGGCTGCGGTTGCGCCACCCCAGAGGAAATTCTCAGGAAATCGTCTTGTTTTATTCATAGTTTCTCCTTGTTTTATAACTATTATATGACAAAACCGCTAGCGCGGTTCTGATTAAAATTTAATTTGTTTCTCCTTTACAACCCAAGCCCCAATCCACATGGCACATGTGATTAATATGGCACTAAACATAAAGATAGAACTTGTCGAGAAACGTACTGCGACTTGTCCCCAAATTAATCCACCTAAGAAGAATCCAGAATCAAGTCCAACAAATAACATCGCATTGGCAGTAGCTTTGTCGGACATTGGTACATTCTTAACTGCCATTGTATTAAGTATTGTGCCGATAAAGTTAAACACAAATCCGAATAGCACTCCAAGTAATGTCCAAGCCCATACGGTTCTAAATAAGATAATGAGAATTAACAATATCCCATATCCCATTCCAAACAAAATTAGTACTAAGCTTAAATGCACATGTTTCATAATCCGATTCATCACAATTCTAGAGATGATTAATCCAATAAATCCATACAAGAAGAAAAATCCAACATTTGGTATACCTACTTCAATTCCATAGATTGCGAGATAACTGGCCAATCCAGCGTACACAAAAGCGGATGTAAAAGCTAAACTTGATGGAAAAAGTGCTTTACTTTTAAGCAATGGAATTCCACTTTTTTCTGTATGTAATCCTTCAGGTAAGGGTAAATGTACTTTAAAACGTAATGTGGCAAGTATTAATATACCTAATGTCACAAACCCTAATGCGGTGATGAATAAACGAATAAACGAACCATCCGCTATTAAGTACATCCCTAAAAATGGTCCAATAGCTCCAGCCGCTGCCGCAAACAATGAGTAGATATTCATTCCACTTAACAACTCTTCATGAGGAACGATCTGAGAGATAATTGTCCCCATGGTTGTGATGACTAATCCCATCCCAACTCCTTGGATAATACGACCTAACACAACAATCCCAGGATTCTTAAATAATAGAAACATCGTAAATGCGACAAAGTATAAACTAGCTCCAATCAATCCAGTCTCAATACTACCTATCTTACGATTCAATAGTGCAGATACTGGTCTGAAAAACATTGCGGAAAGTGCGACTGCAAGAGATGCGGCTCCGATAAATCCTAATGGAAAATTCAAACTCTTAAGATATACAGAAAACGTAGGAATCGACATTTGCATTGACATATTCAGAATAAAGGTCGTAGCGGTAATCAGGATAAAAGGTATTAATATTTTGCGATCTTTCATTCATTTCTCCAAGTTATCAAACTCTGTTAATAAAAACATATGATTAGTATACTATTTGGAGTTAACTCTAAGTCAAGACATTTTTCATAATTCAAGCATGAGCATATCATTTGATAATAGTTCGAATTCGAATTATTATGTTTATACATTTAAAGGAGAACTTTATGAAACAATTAAATGGTATACATCATGTCACTGCGATCACAAGTAGTGCAGAAAAAAATTATGCGTTTTTCACTAATATCCTAGGTATGCGCCTAGTTAAAAAGACAGTTAATCAAGATGATATCAATACATATCATTTATTTTTTGCGGATGATCGTGGAAATGCAGGAACGGATGTGACGTTCTTTGACTTTAGAGGAATTAATAAAGCAATTAAAGGCACGAAT